>CASBQE010000231.1 GCA_949127665.1 Synechococcales cyanobacterium PMM_0083 | reverse complement strand
GTTAAGGAAAGCGATCGCATTACCGTCATGGCAACTCAACTGAATCAAATGGGAGCCAAAATTACCGAACTCCCCGACGGCATGGAGATTGCAGGTAGAACGCCTTTGACGGGCGCTGAAGTGGATAGCCACAGCGATCATCGGATTGCCATGAGCTTGGCGATCGCGGCTCTGACTGCCAAAGGAACCACCACAATCCAACGGGCAGAAGCCGCCGCAATTTCCTATCCATCTTTTGTGGAAACCTTGCAACAAATCGTGCAGCAATAGAGAAACCTTGATTAAGTTTCACTAAAATATGTGATCTTTTTGGAGAAAATCTCAGCTTTCAATCGTCATTCTATAAACTCTATAAACTGATATGAATTCATCGGACTCATCCAGACCGCTGGGTGCCTCTCTCATAGCATTCTGTATTTTGTTCAAATTTAGTCATTTATTTTTAATTAAGGAGTTTAAGCATGACAGCTTCCCAAAATCAAACTATCAGCCAGCCAAACTATGGCTTGATGCTAAAAAGCTTTTTATTATGGACTGCAATTTTAACCGTGTGCTTGCTAATCGTTGGGTTTCCGGTTGGAATTTTGATTGTCACGGTTGGTTCCTTGCTAGCAATGGTGCTGCATGAAATCTTGCCAGGAATCAGTCTTGTGATGATTGTGGGTAGCTTTATTACAGTTCAGCTAATTGGCGTAATGATTGCGGCAGCGATACTGACCTTGAAGGGAACTCACCCCAGCGATGTAAGCTGGTTACCCTGGTTAAGCGGTCAGTCTAATCCACAGAATCATTCAGTTTATGCCGCCTGCCCGCTAACCTGCGAAGTAAAGTAAATTAGCGAGCGACATTTTTCTAAATAACTATGAAAAAGCCTGGTTTAAGCGGGCTTTTTCATACTCTGGAGTCATCGCCCAGAAAACCGATAGCCTGTGTACTGTTCTCCTTCATACAAAACGACCAACCAGGTTTGCGGTTCAAATTCGAGCGGGTAAGCTTCGCGTAGGGCGATCGCGCCAGCCCGAATTTGCAAACTCGAAAGCTGACAATACGGCTCTTTTACAATGTCTCGAATCCGTTGTTTTTTGTCGCCTTCTGGCACTGCCAATAGCTGCACCAACTGTTTTTTAGATAGTACCGCGCTAGATTGAACCACTTGTTGACACGTTTCACCAATGCTTTTGCGATTGCCAAGAAACGGTAAGCCGCCAAACTGATCGATCAACAAGCCGATCGCTAGTATCAGAGAACCACCTGCCATAAGTCGCTTGGAATTTGAGCGCCAAAAATTGGGGATTTCCATTATTTTCTCCTAAAGTTTGCCGCCAACAAAGAATCCCACCATGATTAAAAACAGACGGTAATAGGGAATCCAGCCCGCTTTGGGAACGCAGAATACAAGATACATAGCAGCGATCGCCGGAGCCAACATCAGAATCAGAAAAATCGGCGAAAGCATGGGAAATGCAGCAATCACATAGCGAGAAGTAACCCGCATCACCATTGAAATAGCAATCCATAGAGCAGCATTGCTAATGCGGTCAATCGGTTTACGGGGCAACTCTAGCGATCTCGAATCGCGCCAACGTCCGCGCCATTCGTGTAAATAGCGGCGAAGCGTGGTGGGTAGCGGAGAGGATCGGGAGCGGGGGCGATCGCGAGGTAAATCCTGATTCAGGGCAGTTTCTCTGTCCCAGTTATAGGAGTCCTCAGTTCTAGCAGTATCAGTTTTAGCAGTGTCAGTTTTAGCAGTATATGGCTCATGATCCCAAGGGTCACTGGGCAAGCTTTCCCAAGTCTGAGTGGGGGAATAGCTAAGTGAGGCTGCTGGGGCGGCAGGTTGCGGTATCGAAGATTGTCTATGAGGATAACTCCCTTTCTCTGAAGCGCTGGGTTCCTCAGAAAAAGGAATCAGCGCACCCGCTTCATTCAGATATAACCCCAACTCAACCAACCGTTGATGAATGCTATGTTCCTGAGATTTCAATGCTTCTAATTTCAATGCTTCTATCGGTTGTTCTTGAACTGGGGTTGGAGATTGCCACTGATTTTTGATCGGTTTAATATGGGGCGATCGCTGAGCTATCTGCCTTTCAGTTGGAGTTGAAGCTTTAGGGATAGTTGGAGGGTCGGCTGAATTAGGCAGACTAGCATCTACGATTTCTACAGGGAGTGTTTCACGAATCGCATTTTTATTGGATTGCTCAGCAATAATTTGGTTCAGTCGCTTTGCATGATCTTCAAGCCGCTGGAACTCATCTGTATACTGATGTTGCATTGATTGAGTTTGCCAAGCCGTCTTAAACGGTTTTTTACGGACTGTAGCGGCAGCTCGTGTTTTTCCTTCAGTTGCGCTTCGCGGCTTCCGCTTAGAAGGCGTGTCTGGGCGAAGTTGATCTTCAGTAATGGTATTTTGAATCCGCATTGGCACCACCTTGTCATCCTCTAAAGACATTGGCTCATTCTCATTCTCTGAATAAGGCTGCCACGCCAAAGGCTGATGAAAGGGTTGGGGTGACTGAATCCGTGGTTTTTGTTCTTCCATAGTTGAGGGTAACCACCTGTGCAAACAACGGGCGCTTACAGCATTGATATACCGCAGACACCTACAAGTCAGTACAATTGTACCATAGACAAGAGGGCTATGGATTATTTGGCAGATTTTTTTGAATAGAATTGATGCAGTGTTTGAATTTAATTCTCAATCCGAAACGGGTTAAAGTTTGTGTCCGCGTCAAAGTAATCTTCTTGTTCTTGCTGCTTTAACCATCTGGTGAGTGCATAAGTGACTGGTGTAAACACAAGTTCGACACCACACTTAAATACATAATTTGACACGATCAAGGTGATTAGCAATGAAGTAGGAATGACGTTTGCAAACGCGATCGCACTAAAAATTGCAGTATCAATCAATTGCCCAATCAGAGTAGAACTCATGGTGCGAATCCAAAAATATTTGCCGTGGGTCAATACTTTTAGCTTTGCCAAAACGAACGAGTTTGAAAACTCTCCAGCAAAGTAAGCAATCAAACTGGCAATCACAATTCGAGGCGCAAATCCTAAAATTTGGTCATAGGCTGACTGAAATTTCCACTCTGGGGCAGGCGGCAATGCTCCCACTAGGATGAAGGTGAAAGACATGAGGATGGCTGAGAAAAACCCCAGCCAAATCACCTTACGCGATCGCCGATAACCATAAACTTCCGTTAAAATATCGCCAAAAATATAGCTAATAGGAAACAACAATGTGCCCCCATCAAAGGTGAAGGGTCCAGCGATCAAAATTTTTGTAGAAGCCACATTAGAAATTAGCAACACTGCCACAAATAGAGCAGTAATGGTATCTAGATGCTGAAAGGATTTTGCAGCGTAATGATGGGCGTTGGTCTGGGGTCGATTCATGCAATGCAACTGATCTCTGCGTAGAGTAGATTACCTTATATAGCGAATCCGCGAATTCGCCTATTATCATTGCCCCAGTTTTTGCAGGATTTCACTGGTTGGATGTAATGGCATTTTTAGGGTGGGAAAAATCACCGCGTTGCTGACGCTCAATGGCAGTATGTAAGCCGGCTTCAAAGCGATCGGTGGCATCTTCCCAGGTGTAGCCTACGGCAGTTGCATAGGCGCGATCGGACATTATTTTCCAATCTGCTTCCGACAATTGACACATCGTTTGAACCGCAGTTGCCATATCAGCCGAATCTTCCGGTTTCACAAGAATGCCGCCGCCTTGCTCCAACAGTTCTGGGGCAGCACCAGCAGGGGTCGCAATCACCGGGGTGCGGCAAACCATTGCTTCCAAAATCGGCAATCCATAGCCCTCTCGCCGACTAGAAAACACCCATGCATCACACCCGGCGTAAATTTCCCTAAGCTGACTATTAGAAGGGCGATAGTGATAGGTAATGTTCGGGGGCAGCGGTTCACTGGGCTGCTCTGAACCGAAACCAATCACTTGCAAATTAGGAACAGATTGGCTGGCAAGTTGAATTGCTTTTAAAGCAATATCGGTTCCCTTACTTGCTAATAAACGATAGTTAAATCCAATTGTTGGGTTGGGCTGCTTGCCACGGGAAGGCGCATAGAACAGGTCACAGTCAACGGCGTTAGGCACAAGAGTTAGAGGAATATCACCACAGTATTCTGTAATCAGGTCGCTGAGCCATTGAGCAATAGTGATGATGTGTAGCGGCAACGACCAGGTAGGAACAATTTGTTCTAACTCCTGACCCGGCGCTCCATAGTCCTGCATGAAGTAAGCTTTGGCACCTTTGCGTGGAGATAGCTGAGCCACCCAAGCGGCAGTTTCCCACCAAGTTGCAATGACCACATCTGCGTCGGGCACGTCTGCATCAATAGTAGGGCGGTAGCGCTCTAACACTTTGAGTGGAACCACACTGTTGTCAAAGTGCGAGGGTTCATCGTCCTTATAAGGAATCCAGCCCTTTCCTTTTACGACTGATTTTGCCTGTTGCTTAGGAGTGGGTCGAGGTTTTGGGGCAGAGACAACCAGGACATCGTGTCCACGTTTTTTAAGCCGCTCTGCATAAATTGCAACCACTCGAATTCCACCGGACAGATCAGCATGGGGAATGATGAATGTAATCTTCATAGATTGAATAACCTAATAAATTGAGCGATGAAAACGCAAAAACTGCCTCACCCTACGGGAAGCGATCTACACCTTAGCCCTTTCACAGCGGGAGAGGGCACTGGAAATGCCTGAAAGTCTTTCTCCTGGGGGAGTAGACCGCAGGTCGTGCGAAGCAGGGTTGGGATGTAGCTTGCTTGCCACAGGATGAGCAAATTAGTTGCACGCACTTAGTAAGAATTCTAGACTACAAAGTTGAACGTGAAGCTTGGAAGGGGGATGTATGACATCTACCGGATCGTTGAGGCGCTTTGGGCTATTGATTTCCATAATCCACCTGTATCAGCAAAAGCAGATGCGATGTTTTGTTTGGTGAATCTGTCACTGCTCATGATTAAGCGTCGAGAAGGTAATAGTGATGGGTTTCGAGTGCCTTTCATCATTTCAATTCTGGCGCTTGTTTCTAACCTTGTGCTGATCTCCTTCACGTCTAAAGAAAGTCACTTTTTGGCAGCCGTCTTTACCGGTTTAGGGTTCCTCCTCGTCTTGGTGCGAAAAGCCTTTATGAAACAGAAATGTTACCTACTTCTAGTTATGTGAGCATTTACATTCAGTTAGTTCACCAGTATGCAGAACTATTTGGCGATCGCTTTAGATGGTGCCCTTCACATTAAAATCCAGCCCTTAAAATGCCAAAAATCTAGCAATTCTTTCTAACTGCTAAGCGGATGTATATTTTGTGTCTTTAAGTTGCACAATCTAGGGGCTAGGATCTGGTTTTCATGGGCAAAACTCATGAAAATTATATGACGATTCGCTTAATAACAATCAGCCTGCAAAGAGCCTTAGTTCGTTTGAGCGCTTCTACAACTGCAAATACATTGAATTAACCTATCGAACAAAAAAGTATGGAAACAACCGAAGAAACAGCGTCCTTGAAACGAGTGTTTAGCTTAACCACACTTGTGATTTATGGCGTTGGTGATATTCTTGGCGCTGGCATTTATGCCGTTGTGGGCAAAATTGCTGGACTTTCTGGTAGTCTCGTTTGGGCTTCTTTTCTGGTAGCGATGTCTGTTGCAGCGCTGACCGCCCTGAGCTATGCCGAACTCGGTAGCCGCATTCCCCTAAGTGGAGGCGTTGCTGCCTTTGTGCATCGGGCTTTTCGCACCGACTGGCTTTCCGTTATTGTCGGTTGGCTGATGTTTTGCTCCTGCGTTGTCTCAATGGCAACTCTCTCTAAAGCATTTGCAGGCTATTTGACCACTTTTGCTCCCATTTTTCCAGACTGGTCGGTGATCCTGGCACTATTTTGCGGTCTTGCCTTGATCAATTTTCGAGGAATGCAGGAATCGTCAAATCTCAACATTTTTTGTACAACGCTTGAGGTTTCAGGGCTGCTTGTTGTCATTGTGGTGTCAGTCTTTTTTATCAACGGTGGCGCAACCAACCCTGCTGCTGTGGTGACTCCTGTCGTTAGTGGACAAGCAATGTGGGTTGCCATTTTTCAAGGGGCAGCACTGGCGTTCTACGCCTTTATTGGCTTTGAAGACATTGTGAATGTGGCGGAAGAGGTCAAAAATCCTGAGCGCAATGTACCTAGAGCCATTTTGCTGTCACTCGGTATTGCGGGAGTCATTTATATTCTGGTTTCCTGGCTTGCGACTCAGGTCTTAAGTCCGGCGGAACTGTTTGCTTCTAAAGCTCCGCTGTTGGATGTGGTTCTTCGAGCACAGCCAAACTTTCCAGGCGTGGTGTTTACTTTCATTGCCCTATTTGCAGTACTCAACACAGCGCTGCTGAACTTTATCACTGCCTCGCGGTTGCTCTTTGGCATGTCGCGCGATGGTTTGCTGCCCGCTTGGTTTAGCGAATTACACGCAACCCGTGCAACGCCTTATCGCACGATTATCGTGATTCTGCCGATCGCCATCTTTCTGGCGCTGTCGGGCACACTGCAATTTTTGGCAGGCACCACCGCAACACTGATTCTTGCCCTGTTTTGTCTGGTCAATCTGTCGCTGCTCATGATTAAGCGCCAAGAAGGGAGTAATGATGGGTTTCGAGTGCCTTTCATCATTCCAATTCTGGCACTTGTTTCCAACCTTGTGCTGATCTCCTTCGCGTCTAGAGAAAGTCACCTTTTGGCAGCCGCCTTCACAGGTCTAGGGTTCCTCCTCGTCTTGGTACGAAAAGCTTTTATGAAGCAGAATGCTACCTAGCACCAGTAGGATTCTGAGTCCGAAAAGAAGGGGTTCAGTTAATTTTTAGATAGATTTTCTGCTAACCAACCGGGAAAGTTTGATTCAAACTCCCGTTAGGATAAAGAAGGTTAACAAATGTAAAGTGTGGCATGACTGGCAAGCGGGTTGTAGTGATTGGAGCAGGCATCGGTGGGCTGACGGCAGGGGCATTGCTTGCCCATCGCGGCTACTCAGTGTTGATGGTAGAGCAGGCGTTGGTGCCGGGTGGTTGTGCATCTACCTTTAAGCGGCAGGGTTTTACTTTTGATGTGGGCGCAACCCAAGTCGCAGGTTTGGAACCGGGCGGCATTCATCATCGGATTTTTGCAGAGCTAGAGATTGATCTACCTGCTGCGACTGATTGCGATCCGGCTTGTGCAGTCTATTTGCCGGGAGAAGCGCAGCCGATTATCGTCTGGCGCGACTCGGAAAAGTGGCAGGCAGAGCGATCGCGGCAGTTTCCTGGCAGTGAACCATTTTGGCAACTTCTCGCAGGGTTATTTCGCCATAGCTGGGCGTTTCAGGGGCGCGATCCAGTGTTGCCGCCGCGCAGTGCGTGGGATTTACTGCAATTGGTGAAGGCGGTTCGTCTTGATACGCTGTTGACGTTACCCTATACTTTTTCTACGGTGGGGGATGCTTTGCGGGGGTTTCGGTTGGAGGGCGATCGCCGTCTCAAAACCTTTCTCGATATGCAACTCAAGCTTTATTCTCAAGTAGATACAGACGAAACCGCTTTGCTCTATGCAGCGACGGCACTTGCAGTCTCGCAAGCGCCCCATGGCTTATTTCACTTGCAGGGCAGTATGCAGGCATTGAGCGATCGCCTTGTAGCCGCTTTTGAACGCGATCGCGGTAAGTTGTTGCTGCGCCACACGGTCAAGCAAATCCACACTCAAAACGATCGCGTTACCGGAGTGACTATTTGCAATCAGAAAGGCGAAATGTGGACGGAACCCGCCGATCATGTCGTAGCAAACGTAACGGTGCAAAATCTGATGCAGCTATTGGATGATGACGCTCCTAAAGGCTATCAGCAGCGCGTGGAAAAATTGCCGCCGTCATCGGGTGCCTTTGTGATCTACCTCGGTGTAGACCAAAGTGCCATTCCGGCAAACTGTCCGCCCCATTTACAATTTTTGTATGACTATAACGGGGCGATCGCCGAGAATAATTCGCTGTTTGTGTCGGTTAGCAAACCGGGAGATGGTCGGGCACCGGCTGGCAAAGCAACTATCATTGCCTCTTCTTTTACCGAGACGAAACAATGGTGGGACGCTGATTATGATTCATTGAAACAGCGCTACATGGATGAAGCGATCGCTCGTCTTAGCCAGTTTTTCACGCTGAATGATCAAACGATTCATGTGATGGAAGCCGGGACTCCGCGCACGTTTGCCAAGTATACGGCACGCGATCGCGGCATTGTGGGCGGCATCGGTCAGCGTATTCCCACTTTTGGTCCCTTTGGTTTTGCCAACCGCACCCCGATCCAATCCCTTTGGCTTGTCGGCGACTCCACCCATCCCGGTGAAGGCACCGCTGGAGTGAGTTATTCGGCGTTAACTGTGGTCAGGCAAATCGAGAATTGCGATCGCCCTTAATGAACAAAAATTTAATGAATTTGGGATTGCGTAGGAATTTAGCATTCGGGCAACGATCTTTGCTTTTGACACAAAAGTTACCTTCCGAATGCTAAACCCGCACCATTAATATTCGATTTAATTTAATCTGCGATCGCCCTTAAGGCGATAGATAGGTGTAGCGGCTGAGGCTGCGTTCATAGTTTTGTAGCAGCAGTTGAGAGTCTTGCAGCGTAATCCGCTGTTCCTGTAGTGCAAGTTCGGTTTGCTGACGAATGCTCTCGACCAGATCTTCTGAGTCGTACTGGACATAGCCCAATACTTCAGTCATGGTGTCGCCCTTGACTACATGGTCAATCTGGTAGCCTTTGTTGGGCGTGAGGGTGATGTGAACGGCATTGGTATCGCCAAACAGGTTATGCAGGTTGCCCATAATTTCCTGATAGGCACCGCCCAAAAACATCGCCAGGTAGTAGGGTTGATCCGCGTGGAGTGGATGTAATTCCAGCACATGCTTGACATCGCGCAGGTCGATGAACTGGTCGATTTTGCCGTCACTGTCGCAGGTGAGGTCTGCTAGGGTGGCGCGTTTGGTTGGCTCTTCGTCTAATCGATGGATGGGCATGATTGGGAAAAGCTGATCGATCGCCCAGCTATCCGGTGCCGACTGGAACACCGACAGGTTGATGTAGTAGATCGATGCCATGATCTTTTCCAGATCTTCGAGATCATCAGGCACATAGTCTTGCTGACGGGCAATTTCTAAAATCTTTTGGCAACACGCCCAAAACAGCCGCTCGGCGCGGGCACGTTCTGGCAAACTCACATAGCCAAAGTTGAACAGGCTAACGGCTTCTTCTTTGAACTGAGCCGCGTCGTGGTATGCCTCCTGGTAGTTGTCCACCGTGAGTGAGTCATAGGTTTCCCAGAGATTGCGGATAATCAGATGCTCTTCTTCTCGCACGGGTTCTGGCGCACCAGTGGGCACATCGCTGGTGCCCAACACGTTGAAGACTAGCACCGACTGATGAGACGCGATCGCCCGTCCACTTTCGCTAATCAGGGTTGGCATCGGGATATTCCGTTCAACGCAGGCTTCTTTCACTTCCGCCACAATGTCGTTGGCGTAGTTTTGCACGTTGTAGTTTTTGGAGGCGTAGAAGTTAGTTTTAGAGCCGTCGTAATCTACGCCCAAACCGCCGCCCACATCTAGGTAGCGCATCCCCGCGCCCAATTTTGCCAGTTCCACGTAAACCTGACTGGCTTCTCGGATGGCATCTTTAATCACCGAAATTGACGAAATCTGCGAGCCAATGTGATAGTGCAAAAGCTGGAGCGAATCGAGCAAATCAGCTTCTTTCAGTAACTCTACAGTCTGAAGAATTTCGGGAATGGTCAAGCCAAACTTGGCGCGATCGCCTGCCGAAGTGCCCCAGCGCCCAATCCCTTTGCTGCTGAGTTTCACCCGCACCCCGACGACGGGAGAAATGCCTAGCTTACGGCTTGCGGCAATCACCATCGGCACTTCTTCCACCTGCTCCAGCACAATGATGGCAGTTTTTCCCAACTGCTGCGCCAGAATCGCCATCTCAATATATTCCCGGTCTTTATAGCCGTTGCAGATCAGTAAGGCTCCGGGTGTTTTTAGGTTTGCCAGGGCAATCATCAGTTCTGGTTTGGAACCCGCTTCCAGACCAAACTGGTAAGGCTTGCCAAACTTGACGAGCGACTCGACTAAGTGGCGTTGCTGGTTGCATTTCACGGGAAACACGCCGCGATAGGCACCGTCGTAGTTGTACCGAGCGATCGCTTTGGCAAATGCGGCATTCAGCCGCTCGATCCGATCGGACAAAATATCTGAGAAGCGAATCAGCAGGGGAAGATCTAAATTTCGCAGCTTGAGAGAATTGACCAGTTCATATAAATCGAGGGAGCCACCGCGATCGCCTTGGGGAGAAACGGTCACATGTCCGGCGGCGTTAATCGAAAAGTAGGGTTCGCCCCAGCCGTTGATTCGATACAGTTCTTCGCTGTCTTCGATTGTCCAGCGTGGGGAAGCTGGGGAAATCGTGGATTGATGACCATTGGAACGCGGGTCGCGATCGCGCTTTTTCTGGCGATCGCCCGGTTTTGGGATAGTCTCCTGAGCCGCTTCAACCGCTTTAGACTGATTCATTACCGTCGTTGGCTGATCCAATGACTCAGCATCAGCATTCGTCGCAGTTGAGCGTCTTCCCATGCTTTTTTTCCTGTGATTGTTAGAAGTTGACAGAGTTGATAGTCTAGCGTACCTATACCAAAACTGTGCGTAGGGCAGAATACGGCGCGTGACAATAAAGTGATCAACTCAAGCGTTAAGCGGCTAAATTGAGAGGCAAAATGACGCTGACGGTTGTGCCTGTTCCCACTTGGCTGGCGAGGCTGATTTGACCAGAATGGGCATCGACACAGCGCTTGACGATCGCCAATCCCAATCCCGTTCCTTGAATTGACGTAACATTCGTAGCCCGAAAAAAGGACTCAAACAGTTGGGATTGATCAGAGTCTGGAATTCCAATACCGTGATCTTGCACCAAAAATGTTGCCTTCTGCTCGATCGGATCAATCCCAAGAGCCAGTTGTACTAGGGTATTTGGCGGAGAATATTTAATTGCATTGGATAACAGATTGGTCAAAATGTAGCGCAAGAGCTTCTCATCCATCCAGGCATTTGGGCTATCTCCCTGACTGTTGAAGACGATGGAATGGGAGCTTCCTTCAACCATCGAAAATTCTTCAGCTAAATCTCGGCAGAATTGCTCTAGGTGAAGCGGTGCAGGCTGAAAACCCAGCCGATCGGCTTCGGCTTGCCCCATGAACAAAACATCTTCCATCAGTTGGTTCATGGAGCGAACCGATGTTTTAATTCGCTGTAGATAAGCGTGTTTTTGAGGCTCTGTCAGATTCGGTTTTTTTTCTAATAGCTCGGTGGCGGTGCGAATGATGGCAAGAGGATTGCGAAATTCGTGCGAAACGGTGGAGACAAACTGAGATTTTAGCTGATTGAGTTCTTTCTCTTTTGCCAATGCTTGGGAGAGCAGTTCGGTCTGGCGGCGATCGCTCATATTCCAAAACACTACTAAGGCTCCCAGAATTTCACCAGAGAGTCGCTTCAGCGGTGAGGCACTGTCGCCAATGGGAATGTGGGTTCCAGTTTTGGTCACTAGCGCGGTGAAGTTATCCAGATGCTCCACCTGGTGCGATTTCAACACTTTGGCGATCGGGTTTTCAACGGGCATTTCGGTCACTTCATTGATCAACTGAAGCACAGTCGCCACCGCTTGCCCCAAAGCTTCGTCCTGTTGACAGCCCGTTAATGTCTCAGCAGCGGGGTTCATAAACGTGATCACGCCTTCAGCATCGGTGGCAATTACGCCATCACTCATGGAGCGT
This sequence comes from Synechococcales cyanobacterium PMM_0083, assembly GCA_949127665.1. Lineage (GTDB taxonomy): Bacteria > Cyanobacteriota > Cyanobacteriia > Leptolyngbyales > Leptolyngbyaceae > ULC077BIN1. The sequence continues at coordinate 5,705 of CASBQE010000231.1, read as the reverse complement.
AGCAGCGTTGCCAGTTGATCGCGGTTTTCTTGGAGTTCGCGGGCAACTTGATGTTTAAACAGACCAATCTCAACGGCAACGCGCAAATCATCGGCGGTAAAGGGTTTGACGATATAGCCAAAGGGTTGAGTTTCCTTTGCCCGTTGCAGGGTGCTGTCGTCGGCATAGGCAGTCAGGTAAATGATCGGAATATCGACCCATTCTCGAATCTGGGCGGCGGTTGTAATCCCATCCATAGAGCCTTTTAAGACAATATCCATGAGGATCAGATCGGGCTGAGTTTCAATCACTTTGGCGATCGCCATTTCACCCGATGAAGCAGTGGCGGTGACGATGTATCCCAACTGTTTGAGTTGACTGGTAATTGTTTTGGAAACGATTACCTCGTCTTCAACTACCAAAATCTTCGTGCTAGCCATGCAACCTCTATTTTTGTGATGGAAACTTAATTATGATGCAGACTTCTTTATGATGCAGACTTCTTATGATGCAGACTTCTTATGATGCAGACTGTGGAAATCTTATCTTGAATATCGTTCCTTGGCTGCGATCGACGGTCAAGCTGCCTTCTAGTTGCTCCGTTGATAAGGCATAGACCAGCGAAAGACCGAGGGATTCGATATTGGCTAAATCTAAATGGTCTGGCAAGCCAATTCCATTGTCTTGAATGATTAACTCAAGCTCGTGCCCAATCTGCCGTAGCTGAATCCGAATTTCGCCGGGTTGGTTGGTTGGGAACGCATATTTGAGCGCATTGGAGACTAACTCGTTGATAATCAATCCACAGGGAATCCCTTGGTCGAGGCTTAAAATCACTGGCTCCACATCCACTTGCAGCGCGATCGCTCCCGGCGAAACCTTGTACGTGGTCAGTAAACTGGTGGCTAAGCTTTGAATATAATCAGCCGCATCAATTTGTTCCAGGTCTGATGCAATATATAGCTTTTTGTGGATCAATGACATAGACTCGACCCGATTTTGGCTTTCTCTCAGCGCCTGGACAGCCGGAGAGTCTTGCAGGCTTTGGGCTTGCAGTTGCAGCAACCCAGACACAATCTGGAGGTTGTTTTTGACCCGATGGTGAATTTCTTTCAGCAGCACTTCTTTCTCGGAGAGGGCGGCTCTGAGGTGAGTTTCTGCCTGCCGCCGTTCTGCGATTTCGGTTTGAGTGCGCTCAAATGCCTGTGCTTGCTGGATAGCGATCGCCAATTGGTCGGCAATGGTTTGCACCAAGCCCACTTGCTCCTCAGTCCAGGGGGAAATTTGTTTGGCTCGAAATAGACTGAAACTACCCCACAGCGATTGATCCACAATTAAGGGCACCAATAACCACGATCCTGGAAAAATCCGGGCAATTTTTTGGTTGATTTCATCTTCGAGGGCATTTGAGTCGTCAATCCGGACGACCTTAAATTGTTTTAGTTGAGCGGCGATCGGGTTATCTTGATCGGCAATTTCAGTTCCTACCATATTGGGCAGCGCCGGGTTGTGCCGATGTTCAGCAATATGCTTCCAACAGTGGCGCTCTGAGAGATATTGAACTATAGCAGAGCGATCGACTTGCAGCAGTTGGGCAACTTCAACCGTTGCAGTGGCAAAAATATCGTTCAACTCTAAAGACTGGCGGATTGCTTTTATCACTCGACTCAATGCTTGCTCTTGGTCTACCCGCTGACGCAGCGCCTGTTCGCGTTGCTGCAATAAGGCTTCTGCTTGTTTACGCTGGGTAATGTCGGTAAACGTCGCCAGCGCCCCACTATAGATTCCGGCATCGTCATGGAGAGGATTTGTTGAGATCAACGTCCACAGATCTTGTCCCGTCTTCGTCTTAAACCGAAAGTCATGTTGCGCTTTAACGCCTTGCTTGCCATGGTCTAAGTTTTGAATGGCGATCGCTTGTCCTGACTCATCCATGAAGTAGAACAAATCCTTCCCGATCATTTCATCCGCTGTATAGCCCAGCAGTTCTGCCATGCGAGGGTTTACATAAGTGGTGTAGTTCTCAACGTCAATCATCCAAATCCCTTCCAGCATGGTTTCAACCACCTGACGATAGCGCTCCTCGCTCTCCCGCAGCGCGGCTTCGGTTTGCTTGAGTGCGGTGATATCTCGACCCACCGACTGCAACTCAAGCAGGTGTCCTTGATCATTAAAAATTCCCTGGTTGAGCCATTGCGTCCAGCCTTCTTGATCATCGGCACGGCGATCGCGATTTTCTCCAACAAAACTAGGACTGTCGGGGCTAAGGGCAGCAACTTTTTGGATGATAGTGGGCAAGTCGTCGGCATCGGCGAAATTACACCATTTTTGCCCTGTGACCTGCTCTAACGATTGCCCCAAGGCGCGGCACATCGCATCGTTGGCAAAGGTGATGGTGGTGTCGGGCAGCGATCGCAAAATAAAATCGCTTTGGGTTTGCACCACTTGGCGATAGCGGTGTTCACTGGCAGCCAACGCCTGCTCGATTTGGTGTCGTTCCGCTTCGCGGCGGATGCGCTCTGTGATGTCTTGAAAGGCGGCGATCGCATATTCAACCTGTCCGCGATCGTCAAAAATTGGGGTTGCCCACACCTCCAGCGGCACCACCTGATCCGCCCGATGAATTTCTACATCATCCACTTGCACCAGTTTTCCAGCGAGTGCCAGATTGCTTGGCAACTCCTCAAGGGGATAAAGCGTTTGACTAGAAGTGTGGTATACCTGAAAGATTTCAGGCAGCAGATTGGTTTGAGCTTCAGAACGGCGATCGATGCCTAGCAGTGCTTGCCCAACGTGATTAATATAGGCTAGCTGCCCAGTGGAATCGTGAACGGCAATGCCAATCGGGGTTGCATCCAAAAACTGTGTAAGACGGCTTTTATCTTCTAATAAAACGTCATGCTGCCCGACTCTTGCCAATAATGCCTCCACTAACTGCTTGACTGCCTCTGGCGTTGAGTTCCAATCGTCTGGAGCAATGTCTGCAATGGATAGAGGCTGCTGTTTTTTCATGATCACACCATTGGCAAGCCGTGACAGTTTGTCATAAGCTAGCCTATTTGGTCAGGCTATAGTCCTTCACAGATTTTTTCGGTTGCCTGAGTTTGTCAAAAAATGAAACTAGGCTGTTAGCCAAGAAATCAGTTAGCCCAAAAATCAACTCCTGGGCAGAAATAACCCAGCGATCGGATTTTGAGAGCTTGTGTCAACCAATCACGGACTATCAATAGAAGACGTTTCAGGCGCTGTCGGTGTTGCGATCGCGGTCGATGCAGGGACGGGTTCTTCAGGAGGGGGCGCGATCAATGCTGTGGGTTTGGGGTCGGGGGTTTCACTCGATTCCATACCCAGTTGCCCCTTAGCGGCTGCAAGAGCGGCGGCTAAGCTCGTTTGTCCCGCTGTTAGCAACGACTTCCCCGTTTTGCCTAACAGATCGCTGCTGCCTGCTTCTGCGGTTTGGGCTTGGGCACTCGTTTGCATGGTGTCTACCCAGGTGCGAGTTTTTTGACCCACGGCATAGGATGCTTGCCAAAACCAGTCGCCTAACACGAGAACCAAGCACACGATTAGCCAGAGCAATAATCCCGTTTCTTTAAGAATTGCCCAGGTAGTGCCCAGGGTTTGCTGATAGGTCGCAGCCGTTGCCGGGTTAGAAATAAGCTGCCACAGTTTATTCGCTTGAGTTTTAAGCGTATCCATGCTGTTTTTCTTCCCAAAATTTTTACAAACAATAGCATTTTTACACCCCGTCTCTTGGTCAAGATTGATGACTCACGTAGATACAATAAATAAACAGCTTTTTGCATAAGTGTTCCAGCCCATGACAGCGCCTTTAGATCTAAAAACTATCGATCAGGATTTAGCCCAGGATGATGCAATCTCTGAGATCACCCGTCCGGCTGATTTTGCTCATGACTCGGCGGATCTAGATGCAGATCTAGAGGATGATCTGCCCGACGAAAAAGAGATGTCTTTGTTTGACCACTTAGAAGAACTGCGGCAGCGGATCTTTTATGCGCTGATTGCGGTGGGAATCGGGGCGATCGCCTGCTTTGCCGGGGTTAAACCAATTGTGCAACTGCTCGAAATTCCGGCACAGGGCGTAAAATTTCTTCAGCTTGCCCCTGGAGAATATTTCTTCGTTTCGATTAAAGTGGCAGGCTATTGCGGCATTTTGGTGGCAAGTCCGGTGATTTTGTATCAAATTGTGGCGTTTGTTGTGCCCGGTCTAACTCGTAAAGAGCGCAGGCTGTTGGCTCCGATTGTGTTTGGCTCCAGCATTTTGTTTGTGGCAGGCTTAGCGTTTGCCTATGTTGCGTTGATTCCGGCTGCGCTCAACTTCTTCATCACCTACGGCGCAGATGTGGTGGAGCAAAGCTGGTCGATTGAGAAATATTTTGAATTTGTGCTGCTGCTGCTGTTTAGTACCGGATTGGCGTTTCAGGTGCCGATTATTCAAGCGTTGCTGGGCTTGCTGGGCATTGTGTCTTCCCAGCAAATGCTGTCAGGCTGGCGGTTTGTGTTGGTGGGTGCGGCGGTGATTGGGGCGGTGTTAACTCCTTCCACCGATCCGCTGACGCAAAGCTTACTCGGTGGGGCAATTACGGCGCTCTATTTTGGCGGGATCGGCATTGTGAAACTGTTGGGCAAGTAAGGGAAAAGGTTAGCTCATATCTTGCACCAGTCTCAACTCGTTCCCCAGCACCCGCCCTGAATTAAAATTCGGGCTAATAGTAAAAGTCCTCTAAAGAGGACTGAGCAAGAGTTTCAACCCATTGAAATGGGTTTGAACTATGAGCCAGGAACTTCAGTTCTTGGCGTTTGTTGCCAGAGGTGCAAGATCTCAGTTAGCTTAGAAACCCGGTTTCTATTTTCCGAACGGTCTTGCCAAGGGTTCGCCAATGAAAATGCCTTGTCCGGGTTGGGCAACGCTTTTCCAATAGGCTTGCAGCAGGGTGTCTCCTCGCAGATAGTAGTGCATCGCGATCGCGGGAAAGGGAAACTTTTGAGGGAAATTACACGGTTCTACCACAGTTCCATAGCTGCCCGTTGCGCCTGCTTCCAGCCAGCGGAGGCTGCTCATTTGCGAGCTATTGGTCAAAGCACCGCCAAAAGACGTGAGATGATCCGCGATCGCGCCCGGTCGAAATTGATTCGTTTCCAACTTCTTGACTTGGGTCACGCCCGTGAAATAGAACATCACATCCCGCTTGTTTTCTAAGGCATCGCTCTTAATCACCGCAGTGTTAAAAAACGGCGCGATTTGCTGGGTGACAAATTGATAGGCTGGGGCGCGACGGTTACGGGTTTTGTCGCTGGTGCTGAGTAAGTAGGCAGTGCCTTTTGGGTTCGTGCCATCGGCTGCAATGCCGCGATCGATCAGGGCTTTTGCTTGCTCAAAACTGGTTGCCGCGATCGCCATTGTTGGGCGCATCCGAAAGTCGGTATAGGGCTTGGTGCTGTCTTGATTAAAGTAGGGATTGGGCTGAGTCGGCTTGCAGCCATTCGCACAAAACCGCTGATCATACCCAAATGTAAACGCTGCCGTAATCGACATGCAGCCAACTTGATAAGGGTTTGCCCAGGTCAGCGCAAACCCTTGAACTATCTCTGGAGTTTTGCGATCTACGTCTGCTTTGAGCGCTTTAAACTCCTGTGGAGACAGCGATCGTTGGTTTGGATTAAAAGATACGACGATCATATTCTCGGCAGGAATGCCCCGCACC
>CASBQE010000230.1 GCA_949127665.1 Synechococcales cyanobacterium PMM_0083 | reverse complement strand
GATCGCCACTTTTGGCGGATCTTCCGCAATTTCTGGAGCAAACACAAAGCCATAATCATCAAAGACAATTAACCCACCAACTTTGACTAATTGCCAAGTGAGTAAGGCATCTTCCAAAACATCGCTGGCAATGTGAGAACCATCAATATAAGCCAGATGATAAGTGTTTGGAATCAGCGATCGCAGCACGGTTTGAGACTTGCCTAGCACCTTCCTAACTTTCTCAGGATTTCCTGTTTTTTCAAGATTCCAATCAAACCGCTGTTCAATCGTTTTTAAGACCGTTTGATCCACCATCACTGCATGTTCAACGCTGCCCTCGAAGGTGTCAATGCAAGCAATTCGAGCCGTAGGATCAGTGGCGATGTTTTCCAGCAGCCAGCAGGTTGAGCGTCCTTCCCAACTGCCAATCTCTAGAATTCGTAGATCTGTCAGTCCTTTTAATGAGGATAGAAATTGCTCCCAAATTAGCAGGTTATGACTAAACCAATCTTGAGAAAATTGATAGCCTTTCTGCTGATTTTGTAAGGTGTATTTTGTGTAGGCAAGCTCAGAAACCGCCTGAGTCAAACTTGCATCTAATTCAACTGATTTTTGCAAATAAGTCAGTGCTTCAGCTAGGTTGTTTTGACTCTTTAAAACAGTTGCGACATTATAATAAATTCGAGCCAGATCTGATGGAGCTAAATTAGGGTTTACTTGAATTGCCTTCTTGAAAAATGTGGCGGCTTCTTCAAGATTCCCCTGCTGCTGTTGGGCAGAGCCTAAATTGTTATAAGACACGGCTAGGAACTGGCTTACCTGAGGTGCAGCAGCCGGATTTTCTTCTACACCTTTTTCACACAAAAAGAGAACTTGTGCATATTTTTGCTGCATTAAAAACTCTTGGGCAAGCGGCTGCCAGTTCATCCACTGCATTGGAATGCGATCGCTCTGCAACTTGCCAACTTTCTCAAACAAATACTTCAACCGCTCTTCTTCCAGCTTATTGGCTAACAAATGTAGTTCCCGATCTTCGGGTTTTACGGGTTCAGGCTGGCAGAGTTCTGGAGAAGTTTGAAATTTTTCAATCTGGCGATCGAGATTGTTATTCGGATAGCGAATATATTCCGTAGTATCTAAATTAATCCGATAGATTTTAAAGAACTTCAGCAACCAAGAATAGTAAGGAATATCTTCTCGACCAATGCGTTTATATACTGCAGCTTCGGGATAGCCCTCCACAAAATCATGACACGCTTTCCAAAGACAGAAATTAATTGGCGCGCCATTTTCGATCGCCGCTTTCCAATAGGGATGCAGCTTATCTTGAGTCGCAATTCCGGTTTTCACAATTCCCACGGGTTCGGGCGGTAACTCGATTTTGAATGGAGGATTGCTGCCTGGAATCATAAAAGCGTTGGGTGTCGCTGGATCGGACTGATGCCCTAATACCTTTAAACAAACAAACACATGTTCTCGATAAAAAAGATCATCGCCATCCATAAAAAAGATGACTTCACCCTTGGCAATTTTGGCACCAATATTCCTGGCAGGTCCAGCTCCTAAACTTTTGGCATGTTCAATAAACTGATAGTTATTTTTCTCACGAATATAGTCTTGAATTACGGCTGAAGATTCATCCCCAGACCCATCATTAATTAAGACAATTTCGGAGGTAATTTGCCGCTCCGGATCGGCATGTTCATAGAAAAAATTAATGCTGGCTTTAATACTTTCTAAGGTTCTGACAATCACCTTTTCGCAATTGTAAACCGGAACAATGATGGAAAAAGATTTCATCATAAGACGATGGTTTCCTGAAATCAAATGAATTTACCCGACAATCAAGGGCTAGAGAACTCAGTGCTGAAATTTTAACTGTGAATTTGGGATTGAAGATTTTAGAAATATCACCCGATGGGCAACACTTGAACGCGATCGCCTGCCAAAATTTGAGTCTCCCCTAGCGGCACAACCGCCAATCCACTGGTTCCCGCCAAATTAATCAAATTTCCTGAACTATAACTGCCGATCGCGGATTCAAACTCATACTCCCCGTTCACCAGCCGCAACTTGCCCCATAGATAAGATTCACGTTTGCCGTCTGATTTAAGCATATTCAGCGATCGCGCACTGACAAACTCCGGCTCCCAGGGTGCAGCTAAACCAGATAACTTTCGCAAAGCAGGCAACACAAATCGCCAGCAGGTGACTAGAGCAGAAACCGGATTGCCAGGAAGACCAAAGTAAACCAAGTCTTTTTTGGAAGAGAGAGTCTTGTTTTCGATGTCTTTTGCCCGATCAAATGTCGCCACAGTTAAGGGTTTTCCAGGCTTTATGGCAACGGCACGAATGTGAATAGTGGCTCCCAGCGCCGCCAATATTTGATCAACGTAATCATAATCGCCAACGGAAACGCCACCCGAAGACAGCACCATATCGGCAACCGCGATCGCCTGTTGAATCGACGCTCTCAAGGCTTTTGGCTGATCGGGAACCCTGCCTAACAACAACGGCTCTGCTCCAGCTTGAGCAACCAACGCCGCCAGCGCATATTGATTGGAATCCACAATTTGCCCCGGTTGCAAGGGCTGATCGATGGCGACCAGTTCACTACCCGTGGAAAGAATGGCGACCTTGGGGCGGCGATACACTTTGACCTGGGCACATTGGGCGGCGGCTAAGACGGCAATTTCGGCAGCTTGCAATCGCAAACCTGCGGGAAGTAAAGGGTTGCCTGCCTGATAATATGCGCCACGATCGCGGACAAAGGCATGGGGCTGTGGAGTGGCAAAGATAGTCACGCGATCGCCCTCTCGCTGAGTCTCCTCCTGAATCACAATCGTATCGGCTCCACTGGGCATCACCGAACCGGTCAAAATCCGCGCGGCTTGCCCCGGCTGAATCGTTTTCTGTGGCTGATACCCTGCTGGAATCTCTTCCACAATAGTCAAGGTCACCGGAGTTTCAGCCGCACAGCCCTGCACATCGGCATAGCGCACGGCATACCCATCCATTGCAGAATTATCCCAGTGGGGAAAATCTAGAGAACTGGTGATTGGTTCTGCCAAAATTCGCCCTGATGCATCGAGCAAATTGAGCGTTTCCCCATCCTGCCCCCCATCAAGCGGCTGCACTAGATTTAAGATGAGTTGTTCGGCTTGGTTAACTGGCAGCATAGAAAGAGTTGGAGACTAGGGGTTAGAACCTAAGAGCCATAGAAAACAGGTCATCTGCTTCACGTTCAACTTGCACTATCACTGCGGATAAGTTTATCAGTTAACGCTGCGATCGCCTTGCCAGAACAAACCCTCCTTCGGTAGGCTAAAGGCGAACCATTCAACGAGACAATTTTTCATGCCTAAAGCTATTTGGAACGGTGCCATCCTCGCCGAAAGCAATCATTGCGAAGTCGTTGAAAACAATCAATACTTCCCTGCCGACTCGATTAACAAAGACTATTTTGAGGAAAGCAACACCCACAGCGGGTGCCCTTGGAAAGGCACTGCCAGCTACTACAACGTGGTTGTGAATGGGCAGACAAACAAAGACGCTGCTTGGTATTATCCCGAACCAAAAGATGCCGCAAAAAATATCAAAGGCTACGTTGCCTTCTGGAAGGGCGTAAAAGTTGAGGTTTAACTAGCATCGGACAACCTGAGCCATTTGCTTGAGCGCAGCCAAAACAGTGTAGCGGTCGTCTCCTTGATTGAAAACGGATGCGATCGCGCATATTTTGGCTGTTCGTGTCGAGTGAGCTTTAAAAAACTCAAATCGCCCGTTGCTAACAAAGGCATAGGCAGGTTTTTCCAAGACAGCGATAAAATCCGGCTAACCTGAGCAACGGAGCTAGGATAACCAGTTTGATGATCGGGTCTGCCAGCAGATAGCGCGATCGATGCAAATACTCTTGTTTCACGCCATCCACTGATTGCTCCTCGATTTGGGCTAAGCGCTTTGCGTACCGCAAGTCCTGAAAATACTTTAGGGTGAGGGGAATTGGGAAAGTCGCACATTGCGTTGAGAAATCTAATGTTTAAGAGCGAATTTACTGTTAGAACGCCGAGGAACGATTGACTCTATGGCTGGGATAAATTCAGTGAATAGTTTGTTTCTGATCGTAACAACGCTCTATCACGCGATCGCCTGCTGGCGTGAAGATCAAACATCACCACCCGGTCAGCGAATTGATATAGGTGGATATAAGCTGCATCTTTACACAGCAGGTGATGCAAACCAGCAAACCATTGTGCTAGATCACAGCTTGGGCGGCATTGAAGGCTATTTCTTATTGCCAGAACTGTCGAAGTTGGGTCGGGTTTGTTGTTACGATCGCGCGGGATATGGATGGAGCGATCGCAGCCCCCATCCTCGCACCAGTCAGCAGATTGTCACCGAACTCGATCAGCTTCTAACGAATGCTAATATTGCTCCTCCCTACGTGCTGGTTGGAAATTCTTTCGGCACTTATAATCTGCGCCTCTACGCTCACCAGTTTCCCGAAAAGGTTGCTGGATTGGTGTTAACCGATGGCTTGCACGAAAATGGCATGTTGCGAATGACACTGTTGCTACGGATATTGAAGCTATTTTTTATCTCCGGCTTTGTCATGTGCGTGTTGGGATCTGGTTTGGGAATTATTCGCCTGCTGAAAATTTGTGGAGTGTTTGAGCTATTGAAGCCTGAGCTAAGGCAGTATTCCAGCGCTGTTTTGAAGCCAGTCAAGCGATCGTTTTGTCGCCCCAACCATTGGATCACGATGGCTCAAGAAATGTGGAGTTTGGAAACGAGCGGGCGGCAGCTTCAAGCCATTAATTCACTCGGCTCTTTACCAATGGTCAGCATCAAAGCCAACAGCTTTTTCAAGCCATCCCTCTGGACACGATTAATTCCCTTGGGAGCCGCAAATCGGCTGCGCGATGAAATGCATCAGGAGCTATTCAAACTTTCGACAAATTGCGTTCAACTTCCAGCCGAGACTAGCGGTCACTTTGTTTGGCTGGATCAACCAGAGGTGGTGGTAAAAGCCGTGAAGATTCTTTTGGAAAAAATAGGCTAATGTTTTACTGCAATACCTGATGCGCGACTAAAGCCAGCCCACCCTGCGGGAAGCGAATGGTCGAGCTTGATGATGCGATCGCCGATATGTTATTCATCCATAAATAGTTAGGCTGAAGTAGCCGCTTAATCGATCGCCGCCGCTATATTCTACGAGAACAGAATTCTACAACAACGGATTAGCCATGCTGCAAATCCTCACTGGCAATACAACCGATCCATACTGTAAGCTTGCAATAACACATTGGCAGCTTGTTGAAGTACTCGCTTGTGAAACAAATTTGGATGAGTTTAATCTGTTTAGGGCTAGGAGCAGCCAGTAGCGCGATCGCGGCAATGATTGGGCAAAGCGCGATCGCGAATGAAGCCTCTCAGTTGCCAGCACCGCCTTTAACATCAACTCCCTTACAGCCCGATCTCACTCCGCTGGATGTCACATGGCTAAAGACAGGTGAAGTTCCGCTTGGCGTGGTCACTGCTCAAACAATTGCATTAACACGATTAACGCTTCCAAGTCTTTGGTGGACTCAGGCACAGGTCGCCGCTAATGCTCAATTTGGCAATAAACTTTTAGAAAACTGGATTGCCTATCCCGGCTACAACAGAGATCCGGGTCGCGTAGATTTGGTAGTCAACCGTCAACTGTGGAGTTTATTAGACTATTTGCAGCGGTATGAATTTATCAGTCGGTTCAGCGCGATCGCCCGCAGCTATGGCTACAATATCCGAGTTTTTGACAATCAAGCCCGGTTTGCAGGAGCCTATACCTGCGATTTCAGTCAAGTTGATGTGATCAAACTTCAGTCTGCACCCTATTTCTCGAATACAAATCAGCTTTCTTCCACGCTAGATTTTTATTCGAGAAGCATTATCGCCGATCGCGTTACCTGCAAAATGCTAATTGATTCTGCAATTACTGCGCGTCAAAGGGAAAGTTTTGAACAGTTTAAATAAGGTATGGCGGCGCTTAGACTCACGCAATAGACCTTGGTTTAGATAGGTGGTAAGTTTCGGGTGTCAGGAGATATCTGATGCCAGTGAAAAAGGCTAGAGGCTAGGGGTGCTTTCAGTTTATTTCGACCTCTAGCCCCTCGCCCTTCTCCTACACCGTCTCCAGTTTCAAATCATTGCAGTAAGCGTCATACACTCCATCCAAAAATTGCCAGAGAGCATCAGCCGCTTGAGCCGCAACCTTTAGCACTTCCGCTTGTTTTTCGGGTGTATCCGCGTAGTCTTCAATCATTTTCAGTTCTGCTGATGCATGGGCTTCATCAGCAGATTGGTGAACGGTGAAGAAGCGATAGTCATTGGCATCCGTCATGCCATAGAACCGTTTCAACCCATCAATTTTGGTCGTCGCCACCGCTGGAATTTGCGACTCGTAAGCATAAAGTGCTGCCAAGCCAACATAAAACGGTGAGATGAGACAAAGGTGACGGAAGGTGTCTACCACGTTCTTTGTCGTGGGTAATGGTTCGGTGTTTGCCAATTCGGCATCAGTTGCACCGAGAGCCAGAGCAAATCTGCGCCACAGTTCGGGGTGGTTTTGGCTGCCGCGTTCTTCCTCGATCAGGTTTTCTAAAATTTCTTGGCGAAGAGCGATCGAGGTGCCAATGTGGGGCGTATTAAAGTGAACAGCACTAACGTAGGTGGGAAATGCCAGTACGTTCTGAAAATACTGAATCGCGTAATGCTTCAAATGATCACGAGTGAGCTTGCCTTCTGTCCAAGCGAGGTAGAAGGGATGTGTAAGCAGATGCCTTTGCTCAACTACGGCTTGCAAGTGTTCGCGAAGCACCATGAATCCTCCTGGAAATAGGTCAATTGGATATGGCAAATGCCATCTATCCACAATACGCAAAAATGGAGCAGTTGGCACACTAAACCCGCAGGAATCTCAATTATAAGATTGCGGTTAAACGTACTTAAGCAGTGGCAGTGGTGCGTTTGGCAGTGGTGCGTTTGGCGGCTGTTTTGGCGGTGCCTGCCCGTTTTGTAGCGGCTGTCGTCGCTGTGGCATCGGTTGATGCTTCTTGAGTGCCTTCTTCAACTTCAGGTTTCGTAGCGGTAGATTTTGCGGTGGATTTAGTTGCGGTGGATTTAGTTGCGGTGGATTTAGTCGCAGTGGATTTGGTTGCAGTGGATTTGGTTGCGGTGGATTGAGTTGCGGTAGATTTAGTCGCAGTGGATTTAGTTGCGGTAGATTTTGCGGTGGATTTAGCAGCCGCACTTTTTGTTGTTTTAGTCGCAGTTTTACTTGTTGCGGATTTTCCACCGGGCGCTTTACTCGATCGCGCCGTTTTTTTGGTGCCAGCTTTGGCATTCAGAGCTTCTACGGCAATATCCATAGCGATCGCTTCCACAGTTTGACCCTCTGGCAGCGACGCATTCACCTTGCCATGCTTGATGTAAGGACCATAGGGACCGTCGTAAATATTGACGGGTTCTGCATCGCTGGGATGGGCACCCAACTCACGAATCGGTTTGGCAGCGGCTCGTTTTCCTCGTCCGCCTTTTGGCTCTGCAATCAATGCCAGTGCGCGTTCTAGATCGACGGTTAACACATCATCCCCGGCTTTGAGCGATCGATAATCTTTGCCGTCTTTGCCCTGGTCATAAACAATATAGGGACCAAAGCGCCCCAATCCCGCTTGAAGTTTGCCACCTGTTTCAGGATGATTACCCAATAGACGCGGTAAGGAAAGTAAGCCAACCGCAGCTTCGAGCGTTACATTTTCGGTTGTGCCTCCTTTTGGCAGGGAGGCTCTTTTTGGTTTTGGGTTGTCATCGCTGACATCGCCCAACTGCACATAAGGACCGTAGGCACCAATCAGGGCATAAATCGGTTCACCTGTTTCGGGATGCAAGCCGATTTTTTCGGGACCTTCAGTCTTCTGCCGCAACAGGGTTTCCACCTGCTCCGGATCGAGATCGGAGGGAGTCAAATCTTTAGGAATAGATGCTTTGACGGAGCCTTCTTCCCGTTCGACTTCAATGAAAGCACCATACCGACCAATTCGCACTTTTGCATCCAAATTTTCCAACACCACCGTGCGCGCTTCGGTGGGGTCAATTTGGCTTTCCCGCTCTTTGACTTGAGTTTCTAGCCCGTCTTTGCCGCCATAAAACTCTTTTAAGTAAGGCAACCATTGCACTTCGCCCGTGGAAATATCGTCTAAGGTGCGCTCCATCCGAGCGGTGAAGCTGGGATCGACCAGATCGGGAAAGTGCTTTTCTAGGAGAGTGGTGACAGCAAAGGCGGTAAACGTGGGGACTAGGGCGTTACCGACCATTTGGGCATAGCCGCGATCGATAATGGTGCCAATGATGCTGGCGTAGGTGCTGGGGCGACCAATGCCTTCGCTTTCCAAGGTCTTAACCAAGGATGCTTCGGTAAACCGGGCGGGCGGTTGGGTTTCGTGACTAATTGCTTCTAAATCAGTGCAGGCTGGGCGATCGCCCACTTGCAGATTGGGCAAAATTACTTCTTGTCCTTCGATCGCCGCATCAGGGTCATCCGAACCTTCCACATAGGCACGAAAGAAACCGGGAAAATCGATTCGCTTGCCGCTAGACCGAAAACCCGCATCCTCGACTTGAATCTGCATGGTGATGTTGGTTTGCCGCGCTTCTGCCATCTGAGACGCAACGGTACGCTTCCAAACTAGGTCATACAGGCGAAATTCCCGGTCTTTCAATCCCGTTTGCTGGGGAGTACGGAAGCTGCTTCCGGCGGGACGAATCGCTTCGTGGGCTTCTTGAGCGCCTTTCGATTTGGTGGAATATTGACGCGGTTCTGGGCTGAGGTATTCTGTGCCGTACTTTTCTTGAACGCAGTCACGCGCAGCCGCGATCGCCTGCTTCGACAAGCTCACCGAATCCGTCCGCATATAGGTGATGTAGCCCTGCTCATACAGGCTTTGGGCAACCCGCATCGTGTCTCGTGCGGATAAACCGAGTTTGCGGTTCGCTTCCTGTTGCAACGTTGAGGTGGTGAAGGGCGGCGAGGGTTTGCGGGTAACTGGGCGCTCTTCTAAATTGCTCACTGTCCAAGGGCGATCGCGAATCCGATCCAGCAGAGAGGTTGCCTCAGTTTCATTCAGCAATACGACCGTGCGCCCCTGAATAATCTGCCCGGTTGACTCATCAAAATCGCTGCCTGTGGCAACTTTGACTCCGTTCAAGCTAACGAGTCGCGCATCAAATTTTCCTTTTGCCGCTGGCGTTGCACCATTGGCTTCTAGGATCGCCTTTAAATCCCAATATGCCCCTTTGCGAAAGGCGCGACGCTGCCGTTCTCGCCGCACCAATAGCCGCACCGCCACCGATTGGACTCGCCCTGCCGACAGCCCGAAGGCAATTTTTTTCCACAGCAGCGGCGACAAGGTGTAGCCCACCAACCGATCTAAAATACGGCGGGTTTCTTGCGCTCTCACTAGGCGCTCATCCACCTGGCGGCAATTTTGAATGGCTTCCTGAATGGCTTCTTGGGTAATTTCATGAAACACCATGCGCTTGATCGGCACCTTCGGCTGAAGCAATTGCAGCAAGTGCCAGCTAATGCTTTCTCCCTCTCGGTCTTCGTCTGTTGCCAGAATTAACTCGTCCACATTTTTAAGTGCGTCTTTGAGTTCCTTAACAATTTTCTTTTTGTCTTGAGGAACGACATACAGTGGCTCGAAGTTAGACTCCACATTCACACCCAACTGCGCCCATTTTTCCCCTTTGACGCTAGCGGGAATTTCGCTTGCAGACTGAGGCAGATCGCGCACGTGCCCCATTGATGCCTCTACCCGATAGCCAGCAGGCAGGTAGTTGCGGATGGTTCGAGCTTTGGTTGGAGATTCAACAATAACCAGGGTTGACATGGGCTTTTTAATCAATGGAATTAGGAGAGTAGTACGCTCCAACGAATGAGGCGAAGGCTTATAACCATACAGATTAACGCTTCTTCTTTATCACTTATAGCGAATAATCAATGACCGCTATGAATATTCACCACTTTTCAAGCTATCTAAAGGATATTTTTAATCGGTAGCGTTCCCTGATAGTAATCCTTTAAGCACAGTTGTCAAAAGTGCGATCGCAAATCATCCAGTTTTT
>CASBQE010000229.1 GCA_949127665.1 Synechococcales cyanobacterium PMM_0083 | reverse complement strand
GCTTCTGGGGCTAAGCGCTCAATCAACAATCCAGATAACATCCCTCCCAGTAGCCCAATCGTTGGCAGCAACACCCAGGCAGGCAATAACAACGATTCTCGCACTCGCCAACTTCCCAGCCAGAGAACTCCTTGTTTGAGCAATACGGCTGCCGATGCTGCGACTAACCCAATCAGAACCGCTTCAAAAATTGCTAGCCGCTTTGGTTTCAACAATTGGCGGAAGAAATTGAAAGCAGTAGAAGGCACCATAAGTTATTGAGAAAATATAACCAAACGCTTTACAAGGATTAGGAAAAAGAAAAATTTCTTCTAAGACGCTTTCTTTCACCCGGATAAACAAGATTAAATGAACCGGAAAAGAAGCAGCTTTAAGGCTTTAGTTCCCTACAAATCAATCAGGTTTCTATCAGTTAAAAAACATGGTATCAATATAGTATGACAACGCAAGTTACTTGGAACCAATGCAATTCAATCTAAAGCGAACGTTTTGAGCGACTGGTGATGTCATATTTGCCTAATAGTTAAGACTCTTTTGCAGTATTTTAATGATTAAGAAGAAGAAAGCTGAACCACTAATAGGTGAACCCTTGCTCAAAAAGGTTAGGGAACTAGAAACCTTTACCAAAGAAGCAAAAGCAAGAGAATGCGGGTACTACACCATCACAAAAAACGGTGTGGAGCGTGTCAATATGATGAAATTCCTCAATGCTCTCATTGATGCGGAAGGGATTGAGCTAGATGGAAAAATGGGTTCAAACGGGCGAGGGGGCAGGAGTGCTAGCTATCGAATTAGCGTACAATCTAACGGAAACCTATTGATTGGTGCTGCCTACACCAAACAAATGGAGCTGAAGCCGGGAGATGAATTTGAAATCTCATTGGGGCGTAAACATATCCAGTTGAAACAACTTGACTCATCTGAGCCAGAAGATTAAAGGCGTTAGCTTAGATGATTAATCAAGCTGTTGGCAATCTGCTTTCTTTAGCTTTACAAGAGTTTGCGTTAGGTTAGAGAAAAGTTTAGGCTAAAGAGTTTTTCTGGTGTCGGGCTAAATATTTACTGATTAGGTCATCATTATTATGGAATCGGTTGACTGGACGATAGTTATTCCTGCGGGGCTTGCGATCGCAATTTTCGTGGGCGGCATGTCCATGATGTTTACGGGCATCTGGACTAGTCGAAATCGCTAAGACTGATAATTAAGCCGACTGCCTTAACGCAGCTAAAGGGATAGTTTCAGATTGAGCAATAGTTTGGGCTTCCTGTGTTGGCGAATCTTCTAGAAGATAAGGCTGCAAGGTATTTTGAGTGATCGCAAGACTGTAAGCTAAGCGAATCTGCTCCTGTTCCAGCAAGCCAATGATTTGGTGCGGATCGTCTCGATTGACCACGGGCAACTGTCTTAATCCTCGTGTTGCCATGCGGGATTGAGCATCCGCAATTGGTTCATCTTCATAAGCGCACAAAATTTCTGTTGTGCAAATATCCCAGAGGGTATCAACCGGGCAAGTAATGAATTCTTGCTTTTGAGCATCCGTGGTTATCGGCTTCCACTGGGCGATCGCGCCATTAATATCTTGAAGTGTCACAATTCCAACTAATTGCTCCTGCTGATCCACAATTAGCGCGCAGTGCGCCCGATTTTGCACCAGTGCCACCGCCCCATCCAAAATCGGTGAAGCGCTAGAAAGCCGTAAATAATCTCGACGCATCGCTTGTCCTACTTGCAAATGCTGCATCAGTTCTAAGCGCTGATTTGACTCTTTTTCTAGCTCGACTGGTTCAATCGTTGGAAGTCGGCTAGTAATCGGTTTTAGCCGCTCAACTAGCCAAACGCTCAAGCCTACCGCTGCCATCAACGGCAAAATGATCCGATAGTCGCGAGTCAGTTCAAACAGCAGCAAAATTGCAGTCAAGGGTGCCCGCACACTCGCCGCCAAAACTGCTGCCATGCCTACCATCGCGTAGGCAGGAGGAGCCGCAATATTGGCTGAAATAATCAGGGGAAACAACCCTAGGATTTTGCCGTAGGCGGCTCCCAAGGAAGCTCCTAAAAACATTGCAGGTGCAAACAATCCACCGACAAACCCGCTACCCAAACTTAGCGCTGTTATGAGCAACTTGGCAATTAGCAGGGACATCAGCAACGGTAAGGAAAACTGCACATCCCGCAGCATTGCTTCAATCGTCTCATAACCAATGCCCAAAACCTGGGGGAAAA
Source organism: Synechococcales cyanobacterium PMM_0083 (assembly GCA_949127665.1). Taxonomy (GTDB): domain Bacteria; phylum Cyanobacteriota; class Cyanobacteriia; order Leptolyngbyales; family Leptolyngbyaceae; genus ULC077BIN1. Next base: position 4,958 of record CASBQE010000229.1, on the reverse strand, counting down.
TCAGTGCTACAGCACCAATACAGGCACCTCCAAGCAGCGGTCGCAACCCAGGCGGAATTTTTTCCATGCTGCCGAACCCGTTGATCTTTCCTTGAAAAAACTGTTGGGAAAGCTGAATTGCTTGGGTGTAGGCGATCGAAACCAAGCTGGCAAGTAGCCCTAATCCTAAGTAAAGTGGCAGTTCTAAGGGGCTACGAACTTCGTAGCTGGGCAGTGTAAAAGCGGGTTGCCCGCCTAAACCAATCTGCGAAATCAATGCCGCAACTACCGCAGACAGTAGCACCACACTGACTGCTGAGGTGGCAAAGGTGGTGTCTAAAACGATCTCTAGTGCGAAAAAGACTCCGGCGATCGGGGCATTAAATCCAGCGGCAAACCCAGCGGCGGCTCCTGCGCCCAACAGCAAGCGCTGCCGTTCCTGAGAAACTTGCAACACTTTTCCAAGGAATACTCCGACATTGCTGCCAATTTCTACACTCGGTCCTTCAGGTCCTAAAGAAGCGCCAGTTCCTAAAGACACCGCAGCCGCGATCGCCTTAATTGCTCCCTTAGTAGCAGAAGCATTGGCAGCACTTTGGGGCGATGAAACCAGGGAAGACAGCGTTGGACCAAAATCTTGCCATTGCCAGCGCAGCAACCCAACTACCACGCCACCCAAAATGGGCACGAGTGCTAAAGTCCAAGCACCCCAGCTAAAAACCACACCCATAAAGTCTTCCAACATGAGGGAGTGGATCTGTTTAATTAAATAGTGAAAAAAGACCACGGTAATTCCAGTGCCTCCACCAATTACTAACGCTAGCAATAGCACCACCGTTTCAGGCGAGGCGTGCAAACGATTGGTTTGGGAAACAGAAGGAGAAATCGGCGGTTGTGTAGAGGGGCTTGGTGTCATTAAATAGATGAAAGCGAAGCTGAGTTTAATTTTTATGTCCTACTTATCATTTTGAGCCATTTCGTTCAAAGCTGACAGTGTTTCAAGGTTATTCCCAAAGAGATTTGCCAGAGGCATCACCCACTCATGCAATAGGAGCGGATGGCTCAGGTGAAACAAAGGGCGCAAACGGTCATTAGCGTCGGGTTATTGAATGTGAATTTAGCTGGCTTCGAGAACTAGAACAAGCTTGAGCGAAATAGTTTAAAAATGGATGAAAGGCAACCCTTGAAAAAGCCTTTGAAAACTAGAAAAACCCTTTTTCGCATTCTTCCAAATAAGTCTCCAGTGAGTCAAAATATGGAGCAGGATAAACGCTAGAAAAATGTAAGATGACCAAAAGTGTGTGCTTCTAGTCAACTCAATCCAGTGCTTATTAAGAGCGAAAATAGGGGGTATGTGGATGCCAAAAAAAGTGGTGTTTACACCAGCAAAGTTGCGGAGTAGGAAACCACTTACCGGAGCCACCAACATAAAGAAATACAAGCTGCTGTGCAGAATAGTAGTTTGCAGCCAGTTGAAAGTAAATTTTGGCGATCGCCGCGAATACCGCTGCCCAAACACCCTTAACAGCAAGAAAATTCTGGCAATTAGCAACATCAGCAGTAGCATCCCCAAGGATTGGTGAAGGAAGGGAGTTAGCCATGTTAAAAGAGGAGCTTGGACGGGGCGAGCCACAAAAATACCTGTGACATAAAGCAAGACAATGAAAGCCGCCATCACCCAATGCAACATCATTAAATGCTTGAAGGCTGCGTTTTGACGCCTGGGTTTCTCTGGTGCAGTGATCAAATTCATCGGCTTATCTTCTCAAAGGGACTGCTTATTACCTTTAGGGAAAGCCATTAAAAATTTGTGAATCAACAATCAGAATCTTCAGGCAACGGCAAGCTGTAAAGCTTTCATTTTTGCCTTAGCAGATTCACTGATTTTTAATATCTGTGGTGGATGCTCGTTTATGGAGCTTCAATGGACATCAAGATGGATATATGAGTGATCCCTTTTGGTTTGTTGGTGAGTTTAGCGGTGGGAAGGGTGGTACTTGTAGTGGCAACAGGTTCTGAGATCGCCCAATCACTCATCTTTCAGCAGTCTGCGGAGACTAGAATTCACATCTATCTGTTTTAGCGTCCAGCCTGCTTACAATTTCAATCATCATCGCAATGAAAAGTTTCACAGGAATTCGAGATGAGCCTATCCCGCCGAGAATTTCTCACCGCAGCCACCGCAGCCACTGCTCTCACGGTTACTCAATCCAGCGGTCATACCCAAACTTTAGGGAAAAATAAATCTAACCTCAAAGATTGTATTGTCATCTGCAATGAAGATTCCAACACCCTGTCAGTGATTGATCCACTCAATAATCGAGTTGAGACCACGATTAACCTGACCAGTTTCGATGAAGATCCACGCCCCCCGTTCCGATTTGTCACTGGCGGTGTTATGCCGACCCATGCCAGTATGGTGGTAAAGCCGCTCTACCACGGTGCTATTCATATTCATGGCTCAGCGCCATCGCCCGACTCGCGCTTGTTAGCAGTGACAGGTCGTGGCACTAGTAATGTTTATTTGATTGACATCGAGAAAAGACGGGTAATCGGCGGAGTACCCAATCCACAAGCAGGGCAAGCACAGAATGTGAACCCAGAACAGGTTTCTAGTGGCATTTTAATTGGACGTGAACCGCACGAGCCAACCTTTACGCGCAATGGCAAAGAACTGTGGGTCGCGATTCGGGGAGAAAATCGGATTGCTATCCTTGGGGTTCAATCTGCCCTTGATACACTCACACAAGGAATGACCGTTGGGGCTGTGCGGCAATACGTCAACAGCGTCAATGGATGTGCCCAAGTGTGGTTTTCTAGAGATGGGCTGACTGCGTTCGTCACTTCGCAGAAGGCTGCACTCATTCATGTGTTTGATGTCAACCCCGATCGCAATGGTTTTAGCCAACCCAACCTCAAAACCCAGTTGGACATCAAAGCTCAAGATCCATTTGGTTTCACGCCATTCCAAAAAACAACGCCTGATGGCAAAGAAATTTGGTTTTCCCACAAATTGGCAGATGGACTTTCCGTCCGCAGCACTCGCGATGCCTATCAGCTTCTGGATCACATTCTGTTAGGCGATCGCACCCGCCCCAACCATATCGAATTTGTTAAAAATGTGCGTGGCGAAGTCGCTTACGCCAGCTTTGCTCGCATCGATGATGGTGGACCTGGAAACATTGCGGCAAGTCAAATTGCAATCATCGATCGCTCTGTTCCTTCTGGTCAGCGTCGAGTCATCGGTAGCTTTTTCAGTTATGGACGAGAGGCGCATGGTCTATGGACGAACCCAGAAAATACTCGGCTTTACATCGCCCACGAACAAGATGAACTTCCAGGAACACCCTCTGCCGGACAAACTGTTTGCACGGCATTTGACGTTTCTAATCCATTCAAGCCGGAGTTCATCGCCCAAATTCCCCTGGGCAACTTAGACCTACCCTCTGGCAAATTGCGCAACAAGAAAAGTATCAACTTAGTTTATGTCCGCCCTAATACCCCTAGCCAAACTGCCTAATGCGAGTCTTACGATCGAGAAGTCAGCCATGATCCAGCAAATCATTCTACTGATAGTCATCACCGGTCTCTTGGTGCTGAGATGTCCTTCAAGTGTGTTAGCAGAACAGTCAGAATCCTCTCATTCAAGGCACACCCCTCAAATGACCGAGCGATCGAGTGCAACGTCCACACCGTTTGCGATAGCAGTGAAAGCCAGCATGACACGAATGATGACGGATATGCATCAACCTGGTATGTCAGGAAATCCCGATGTTGATTTTCTGGCAATGATGATTCCCCATCACAGAGGAGCAGTAGAAATGGCACGGTTAGTTCTACTTTATGGGATCGATCCATTAGTGCGTCAGCTTGCCGAGGAAATGATTGCATCCCAACAGGTAGAAATCGCAGCGATGCAGACCCGATTGCCAGTCCTGAAACAGGGAGCAGACCCTGATCCAGAAGGCTTTCCGGCGATTCATGGCACTCGTGGCAAAAGAATTTTGCCTCATTCAACCCTTAAATAAGAGCAGTTTGAGGAGCCATTGTGTTTGAAGAGCCATTGTGTTTACCCTTTTGTGATGTCCCCGAACGTTTTTTGATTGTGCCTGTCTGCATTGACTCAATCCCTTTGTAATCACGAGCAATGACTACTGTGAAAACTATCTTAGTGGTCGAAGACGATCTCAGCCTACGTGAGACGGTGCAGCTTTATATTGAGCGAGAAGGTCTGGCGTGTTTAACCGCGAGCAACGGGGCAGAGGGGGTCGCTCAGGTGCAATGCTTTCGTCCTGATCTAGTGGTGCTCGATCTCGTATTGCCAGACATTAGCGGCTTTCAAGTCTGTCAAGAAATCCGGACTCTGGGGTATTTTGTACCTATTTTAATGTTGACAGCGCGGGCAGAAGAGAGCGATCGCGTGCAAGGGTTAGCAATTGGGGCAGATGATTACTTGACCAAACCGTTCAGCGCCAAAGAGTTGATCGCACGGGTCAAAGCCCTAATCCGACGAGCATACAGTCCAGGCTATCGAGATGTGCGCCAAACTCAGGGCATTGCGATCGATCCCAATCAACGTCATGCCTATCTCAATGGTGACTTACTGGATTTGCGCGGCAAAGAATTTGACCTGTTGGCACAACTTGTCGATCGCCCAGGACGGGCTTACACCCGTGAACAATTGCTAGAACATATTTGGGGGCTTGACTTTGCAGGCGACACCCGCGTCGTTGATGTGTATATTCGCAAACTGCGGGAAAAGCTTGAGTTAGACTCCTCTTGCCCAGAGTACATTCAAACTGTGTGGGGCGTTGGCTATCGCTTTCGAGGGAGTGAAGGATGAGGTTAAGAAGTGTCTCCAGCCGACTGACGCTAACGCTGTTACTCGTCACGTTGGGCAGTTTAGTCGGGTTCTCCTTCATCTTAGGTAAGGCTCTAGAGCAGTTTTTTGTCAAAGAAGCTGAGGTGATCTTGCGACG
>CASBQE010000228.1 GCA_949127665.1 Synechococcales cyanobacterium PMM_0083 | reverse complement strand
CAGGTCGCTCCCAACCAAATTGGCAAGCTAGTGGTTGAGCTTTTGGGCGATATTGATGAGTTGGAGGCGGCGATCGAATGGATGCGATCGCAGGATATTGGAGTCTCCTCATCAAGCCGCGAGATTGTGATCGATGAAGATGTTTGCGTTCACTGTGGGCTGTGTACGGGCGTGTGCCCCACTGAAGCGCTCACCCTAGACCCAGAATCTTTTAAGCTCAACTTCACGCGATCGCGCTGCATCGTTTGTGAGCAGTGTGTGCCTACCTGCCCCGTACAAGCAATTTCTACCAATCTTTAACCTGTTGCTCTGAAGCTAGAAAATTCCTCGTCGATTGTGCTGCCCACCTTGCCGATTGAAAATTGAAATGTTTGAGCAAGCGTGTTTGAGCAAGCATGGCAGTGCGTTCAGTGGTACATTACATTGAGCGATCGCTCGATTCTTCAACCCCATTCGCGGAATCATTTTAGCTGCTGATTGTTGCTTTATCCGTTTAACCGCAATACCGTACACTGGTGATGATTGAAGGCTGAAAAGGAAGCGGATCATGCGACTGTCACAAATGCTATTGGTCACACTGCGGGAAGATCCGGCAGAGGCGGAAATTCCTAGCCACAAGCTTTTGCTGCGGGCAGGATACATTCGCCGGATTGCCAGCGGGGTATATGCCTATTTGCCGCTGATGTGGCGGGTGTTGCAAAAGGTGTCGCAGATTGTGCGCGAGGAAATGAACGCCGCTGGAGCGCAGGAATGTTTGCTGCCGCAGATGCAGCCTGCTGAACTATGGCAAGAATCGGGACGGTGGGATACTTACACGAAGGCAGAAGGGATTATGTTTTCGCTGGTCGATCGCCAGGGGCGCGAGATGGGTTTGGGTCCGACGCACGAGGAAGTGATTACGGCGATCGCCCGTGACATGATCCGCTCCTATCGCCAGTTGCCCGTGAACCTATATCAAATCCAGACGAAGTTTCGAGATGAAATTCGCCCCCGCTTTGGGTTGATGCGCGGACGGGAGTTCATTATGAAAGATGCTTACTCGTTCGATGCCGATGAGGCAGGAATGAAGGCGACCTATGAAAAAATGAATCAGGCATACCACAATATTTTGCGGCGGAGCGGACTGGCGTTTCGGGCGGTGGATGCGGATTCTGGCGCGATCGGCGGCTCTGGATCTCAAGAATTTATGGTGCTGGCAGAGGCGGGTGAAGACGAAATTCTGTATACCGAAGATGGCAAATATGCCGCCAATGTGGAAAAAGCGATCTCGCTACCAGTGGAAGCAGAAGCATCCCCGTTTATCACTGCCGAAAAGCGTGAAACTCCAGGTACTGGAACGATCGCTAAGCTGTGTGAATTGCTGAAATGTTCGCCAACCGCAGTCGTTAAAAATGTGCTGTATCAAGCGGTGTATGACAGTGGTCGGACTGTGTTGGTACTGATCAGCATTCGAGGCGACCAGGATGTGAATGAGGTGAAGCTACAAAATGAATTGGTGAAGCTGGCAGGGAATTATGGTGGCAGTACGGTGATTGGGCTGACGGTGCCGGATGCGGCAGCTCAAGAGCAGTGGGCGACGAAGCCGTTGCCGTTGGGATACATGGCACCCAATTTATCTGACAGCTACATCAAACCGCCAAAACCTACTCCGGTTGACTCAAAAGCGGCTGGGATGGTTGCTCCTAAGTTTCTGCGGATGGTGGATAAAACGGCGGTAGACTTGAAGAATTTTGTGACTGGCGCTGATGAAGTAGGCTATCACCAGGTTGGGGCAAATTGGGGCGCGGAATTCACGCTGCCGGAATTAGTGGTGGATCTGCGAAAAGCGACGGTGGGCGATCGCGCCATTCACGATCCAAGCCAACTACTACAAACTGCACGAGGCATCGAAATTGGGCACATTTTTCAACCGGGCACCAAGTACTCGACAGCGCTGGGCGCAACCTACACGAATGAGCAAGGAGAAGAAAAGCCGCTGGTGATGGGCTGCTATGGGGTGGGGGTATCACGCTTGGCACAGTCTGCTGTGGAGCAATCCCACGACAAGGATGGGATTGTCTGGTCACCCGCGATCGCGCCCTACCATGCGATCGTGGTGATTCCCAATATGACGGATGCGGATCAGGTGCAAGCGGCTGAAACGCTGTATGCTGAACTGAATCAAGCCGGAATTGAGACGTTATTGGACGATCGCAATGAACGCGCCGGAGTAAAGTTTAAAGATGCGGATTTGATTGGCATTCCTTATCGCGTTGTGACGGGGAAATCGCTCAAAAATGGCAAAGTCGAAGTAGTGAAACGTGCCACGCACGAGGTTCAAGAAGTGGCGATCGCGGATGTCGTTTCTACTCTAAAACAATGGCTAATTGAAGCCACTCGTTGATGCATCATCATAAATTACACTTTGACGTTTGAGTTAAGTCAAACTGTCGTGGTTTAGAGATTAAGCGCTAGGAGGAATTCACAATGACAACTGCTTCAAGGCAAAAATTAACTTTTGATCAATTCCTCGATCAATATCCTGAAGATGGACGGTATGAACTGGTCGATGGAGAGATTGTTGAGATGAGGGCAATCAGATGGCACGATGATATTGCCGATTTTATGATCCGAAAGTTCGATCGAGAAGTTGAACGGCTTAATCTGAATTATCGAGTCACTGGAAGATTAGTGCTTGAAACTCCTTCTCTAAATGGTCGGCAACACGGTCGTCATCCTGATGTTAGCGTGGTTGATCAGACTGTCTGGCACTCAAACCGATTCTCTTATGCTGCTTTAGATCAACCGATTCAACTAGCGGTAGAAGTCGTTTCAACCAACTGGGAAGACGATTACATTGATAAACTCGATGAATATCAACGCTTAGGCATCACTGAGTATTGGATTGTAGACTATCTCGCGATTGGCAGTAGAACCTATCTCGGCAATCCTAAAATACCTACCGTTTTCGTTTATTTACTGGATGACGAGGGTGTGTATCAATCTACTGTGTTTAAGGGAGACGATCGCATTCTCTCTCGCACCTTTCCAGAACTGACCTTGACGATGAACCAAATTTTGGACGTATAGCGAGTGCATTGGTTTCGATAGCTTCGTCCCCCTAGGCAATCGCCCTCCAGCATCACCAGTACCCTGAGGTAGTGACTAATGCGAACACTCATATAGCGATCCCCAAAACGATTGGTGGACTCAAGAAGGAGTAGCAAATTAGACAATATTGGTTTCACGATTCGCTTGATGTTTCTATCATCCTGCTCAATCACATTGTTCAAATACTTGCTCTGCTGTAATTCGATTACCGCTGCGATCGAGTTTTGTGTGATGCTTGCGGCTCGACAAATCAAATTGCGGAGAAGATGTCTTGACACAGAAGGTAGCCAGAAGGGAATATGCGAGTGTGGGAACCAGCACAGATACGATCTTGGCTGAACTGGTCAAGAACTGGGCTTCACTCACTGGTGCGATCGCTGTTCCTTTGCTAACTTAAAATCCCAAAATTATTCATTCAGAAGCTTTAACCTAAAATCTGTAATTCATAGTCCAAAATCCTTAATCTAAGATCCATTATGCAAATTTTCATCCTGATTCTTTCTAGCCTGATCAGTGTCCTCTCTCCCATCAACTTTGGGGTTGATAAAGTCGCTGAAAGTGCGATTCGCGCGCAGTTCAAATCGGTAGAGCAACTTAAGGTTCGGGTGGATAATACCCCGGTTCACAACGCGATCGGGGGCAAAATAGACAAAATTCGGATTGCCGGACGGGGGCTGTTCCCTTTAGAAGGAATTCGGATTGATACTCTGGAATTTGAAACAGACCCAATCAACATCAACGTAAAAGCGCTGCGAAAAGAAAAAAAGGCAGAACTAGATGCCCCTTTGGGTGTGGGGATGCGGCTGGTAATTCGCGAAGAGGATGTGATTAGCGCTCTGAAAGCGCCTGTAGTGAGGCAGGAAATTCAAAAGCTGCTGCGCGGATTGAACAACAGGAATAGTAACCCATCGCAAACGGAGCCGTCGGAGAAAGCGGAGCCGTCAGTAAAAGCGCAGCCATCGAAAGCAGAGCCATCGAAAGCGGAGCCGTCGGGGGAAGCAGGCAGAACAGGGATTTCTCAGCGAATTCAGGACCTGCGAACGAGGCTAGACGAATATCGGATTTTGAACCCCAAGGTCGAATTTTTGCCCGGTGGCAGAATTAAACTTGAGGTTGAGATTGAAGAGGTGAAGACGGCAGAAAAACTCAAAGTTGAGGCAGAATCGGGGATCACTTTTGCAGAAGGACAACAGTTAACATTAACCAGACCTGTGCTGAAGATGAATGGGATAGAGCTTCCTGAACAAATCATTCAAACCTTTGCCACGAATCTGTTTAACCGCTTTAAGCAAGAGCAGTTGGGCAGCTTACCCGGCAATTTGGGACAAGTAAAGTGGTCGCAACTGACGGCGCGGGTGATCAAACTTGAGGTTAAAGATAAAAAACTAGAGCTTGTGGCATTTTTGCGGTTGCCCCAAGGTTTAAAGATTTAAAACTTTGTTGCGTGTTTATTGCCGAAATTGCTTCAAGCAGATGTAGATCTATTAGACTTGCGGTGACTTCATGCGATCGCGCGATCGCTGCAATTTAGCTGCAATCTATAATTCCAACGTTTGAGGAATACTTTATGCAAGACCAACCGCCCCGCCGTCCGATTTCCCCCGGTATTTTGGCAGCATTTTCTGCGATCGTTTTACTTACAGGAGGGAGTACTGCCTGGTGGGCATGGTCATCGCGCACACCACCTTTGACTAATTTCAATACGATTCAATCGTCTCAGTCTGGAAAAGAGGGAAATCCCTCTGCACCCACCCCTTCCAATTCAAACGCTCAAAGTCCTGCGATCAATCCTGCTCCGGCAACTGCGAACCAAACCCTTCAGGTTTACTGGTTAAAGCCTTCCAATACAGCGATTCAGCTTGCACCTCGCCCCGTCAAGGTAAGCTCTAACGGAGATGCGAATGCCCTGCTCGAAACTGCAATTCAGCAACTTCTAGTAGGTTCCCCAACTGCCAATGAAACAACTACCATTCCGACCGGAACTCAGCTTCGTAGCCTTTCGATTAAAACCGACGGGATTCACATTGATCTGTCTAAAGAGTTTACTGGCGGTGGCGGCAGCACCTCAATGACTGGTCGTTTAGCCCAAATTTTGTATACCGCAACTAGCCTGAATCCGGCTAGTGCTGTGTGGTTTTCGATTGAAGGAAAACCTTTGGAAACGCTGGGAGGAGAGGGCTTAGTGTTAGAGCAACCTCTAACTCGACAAAAGTTTGAACAAGATTTTCCGATGTAGGTCTGAATAGTATCAACAAAGCTAATTGATTGGATTGAAGCTTAGTGCTGGATCAACGAACACATTAACGAGGCGATCGATGAACGATAACAATTCTCAGTTAATCACCGACGAGGAGGCTTCAGAAAATGAGGCGACTCGTGTCCGTTTTTGGGGCAACGTCACGCTGCTTGAGGAAGGAAATCGCTACCGGATCAATCGGATTGAACTGGCACCAGGGCACCATATCACTACCCAAATGCACTATCACCGGAGTGAACATTGGGTGGTCGTGTCTGGAACCGCTAAGGTCATTTGTGACGCGAAGGAAACTACCTTGATTCAGAATCAGTCTACCTATGTGCCGATGTCTACTCCTCATCGAGTCGAGAATCCTGGAGTCATTCCCTTGGTAATGATTGAAATCCAAAATGGCGAATATTTAGGCGAAGATGACATTACCCGGTTTGAGGATGCTGAATAATTGTTGCACTAGACAAAAAAGTTTAGCGTTTGAATTTGACTATCTTCTTTGATCTGTGCCAAACAGATAAAGCTAGTCAAGCATCAAGGTCTAAAATTGGGCGTTGCTGAATGCAAGTATGATTTTTGACTATCAGGGTAAGTCTTGCGCATCTCCTAATAAAAATAAGGGGCAGTCACAAGGAATTGCCCCTACAAATTTCATCCTCAAATTCAGCAATGCTTAAAATCGTAGCCCTGCGCCTGCTTGAATTGACACTGCGGTTCCATTATTGGATTTGTATCCATCGAATGCGATGATCGCGTTGGTGTATAGCATCAAGCTGGTGTTTGGCAATGAGTAGTCAACCCCTGGTTGAATCACAAAGCTACTTTTATTGCCGATTGGGGTTTTATCCCCTCTGACAATGGAAGCACCTGCGCCGATGTAGGCATCTCCCTGCCAGTTGATGGGAATATCGTAAGACACTGTGGGAACGACCGCGACCCCATTTCCACCTACCAAAACTTGAGTCCGCAATGAAACAGGCGCTCTTAAAAACTTGTAGCGAACTGCGAGAGCGCCTGAAGTGTTGAAGTTCTCGTTTGGACTGCCGCCACCATTGGTTACGCCAAACGCTATGCCAGCACCAATGTAGCTGCCATAGGCTGCTTGCGCTTGAACAGGGGATTGAGTGCTAACGAACAAGCCAGCGGCAAGAGCTATACCGCCGATCGCAGCAAATTTATTTTTCCAGCGGGTTACTTCTTGCATAGTTAATCGATGGCTTTTGAATGGGTGCATGTTTCACTTTTTGGGATTCTGCAATGCAGATCTGTCTATATTTAAGCTCAACTCTCAAAAACTGAAATACTTTTTTTATTTCCTGTGCTAATTGATTATTTAGCTCCCAGATTTTGTCCTTTATAAACGAATGCTGCAATATCAGCGCGGGAGGCTGACTGGTTAGGATTCAACTGCTTCGTATCTGGATCGCCAGAAAATAGCCCTGCTTGAATAGAGGCAGCCATCAGCGATCGCGCCCAGTCAGGCACTTGATTTTGATCTGGGTAATTTTGCAAAATAGCATTAGGGTCAGACGGAATGGGTAGAGCTAATCCTCTTGCCATTGAGATTGCGGCTTCTGTGCGCGAAACTTTTTGAGTAGGGCGAAATGTCTTATCGGGATAACCACTCATGAAGTTTGCTTTGACCGCTTGATCGATCGCCGTTGATCGCGGATCTCCTTGAGGCACGTCTGTGAATGCGATCGCAGGCTGCTTATTGGGTTTGGTGAAGGCTTTTTCAACCTGAGTTGCAAATTCTGCACGGGTGACGGGCTGATTCGGTTTAAATGTGCCATCGGGAAAGCCTCCGATAATCCCTTGTGCCGATAGAGCGGCGATAAAAGGATACGCCCAGTAGCTTGTTGGAACATCCGCAAATGATAATGGGTTTCTGGGTGTTGGAGGAGTGAGGCTGCCGGATGAAGGAGGCACGATTAGAACGGTAGTGGTTCTGACCGTTGGGGATGGAGCGATCGATGGGGCTGGGTTTGAAGCAACTGGAGCAGTGGGAACAGTGACTACGTTAGCGCTGGATGAGCGCTGTTGAGCAGAATTTTCTAAAGGGCGATTATTTGTGACACCGTTTATTTCTGTTTCTGCGGGTTGAGGCACTGGTGTAGTAATAACTTGAGGCGTGTCACCTGCTTTTTTTAAAAAATTCCCCATGGAAAACCGTTCTTGATTTTGGTTCAATATCCAGAAGAAAATCGCACCGAACGACAGCGCTGCAATCAGAAGCGCGATCGGCTCGTCGTCTCGAAGATGAGGTGGACGCTTCCCTGGAGGTGAAGAATTTGACATGACGCTACCCTGCTCAACAACAAATCGCGATTCAAGCTGCCCCAATCCTAGAGATTTGACTCGCTTTTGTAAAGCAATAGTTTTTTTGAGACACTTTGAATTGGGTGACGCAATCTTCGCATTCTATGCTCAATTTCCCTGGACTTTAATCTGCATTCCTTTGCTAGCGGTACACTGGTAAAGATTTAGTTGGATGAAATCTGGCATTTTAGGGTTATTCATGGCGACATTTTTATTGGAAGTTGGAACGGAAGAATTGCCAGCAAAGTTTGTGGATGAGGCGTTGGAGCAATGGCGATCGCGCATTCCTAACGATCTTGCTGAGCGATGCCTAACCCCAAAACAGATTGAATACTTTGGCACCCCGCGCCGGCTTGCGGTGATTATTTGGGGATTGCCAGAGCGCCAGCCCGACCAAGAAGAAGAGGTGAAAGGTCCTCCGGCACAGGCGGCTTTTCAGGATGGCAAGCCCACGAAGGCAGCGATCGGGTTTGCCCAAAAGCAAGGAGTTGCGGTAGCCGATTTAGAAGTTCGCCCCACGGAGAAGGGCGACTTTGTGTTTATGCGTAAAACGATCGCAGGGCAGGCAATTGCAGATATTTTAACGACGCTCGTGCCAGAGTGGATTATCAAGCTGGAAGGCAAACGGTTTATGCGGTGGGCAGATGGGGATCTGAAGTTTCCTCGCCCGATTCGCTGGCTGGTGACGTTGCTAGATGGTGAAGTGCTACCGATCGCGCTGGTGAATGGTTCGCAGGGATGCCACAGCGATCGCATTTCTCAAGGTCATCGGGTGCTGCATCCATCTCCCGTAAATATTACCCACGCGAACGACTACGTGAGCATTTTAGAGAATGCTTTTGTGCAAGTTGAGGTTGAAAAACGCCACGATTTGATCCAGCAGCAAATTGAAGTGGCGGCGGCATCGGTGAATGGAGTGGCGGTGATCAATCCAGCGCTGCTGCAAGAGGTGACGAATTTGGTGGAGTATCCGTCGTCCGTGGTAGGCAAGTTTGATGCAGAGTTTTTGGAACTGCCCACAGAGGTGATCACTACAGAAATGGAAAGCCATCAGCGCTATTTTCCAGTGCTGAAGTCGGCGGAGTCGGATGAACTGTTGCCCTACTTCATCACGATTTCTAATGGCGATCCGAGTCAGGCGAGCTTGATTGCAAAGGGGAATGAGCGGGTGATTCGGGCACGATTGTCAGATGGCAAATTTTTCTTTGATGCCGATCGCGCTGTTCCGTTAGAAAACTATCTGCCTAAGTTGGAGACTGTGACGTTTCAGCAAGAGTTAGGATCGGTGCGGGCAAAGGTCGATCGCGTTGGTCAAGTGGCAGTGCATATTTTGGATCAACTTCAGGTAGATGCCAGCGATCGCCGTTTGGTGGAAGAGGCAGCGCTACTTTGCAAAGCGGATTTGGTGACGCAGATGGTGGGTGAGTTCCCGGAACTGCAAGGCGTGATGGGGCAAAAATACGCGCTGGCATCGGGCAGACCGCAAGCGGTGGCGGATGCAATTTTTGAACACTATCTGCCGCGTGGCGCTGGAGATGCATTGCCCAGTTCGACAACGGGGCAGGTGGTGGGCTTGGCGGATCGATTGGATACGTTGATCAGCATTTTTGGGCTAGGAATGATTCCCACGGGTTCGTCTGATCCGTTTGCGCTGCGTCGGGCTGCGAATGCGATCGTTAACATTATTTGGGCGGCGAACTTGCCGATTAATCTGGCGCTATTGCTGGATCAAGCGATTGCTGATTTTGCAGAATCGTTTGCGACGGTGCTAAAGCTGCCAGTGGCAGACCTAACGCAACAACTACAAGATTTTTTCTTGCAGCGGATTCGCACGTTGCTCCAGGACGATCGCCAGATTGATTATGACTTGGTGAATGCGGTGCTGGGTGAAAGTGATTTGGAATATACTCAGCGATCGCTAACCGATTTGCTAGAAGTGCGCGATCGCGCTTTGTTTCTTCAATCCATTCGCAATGATGGCACCTTGGCAACAATCTACGAAACCGTCAACCGGGCTTCTCGGCTAGCGGCTCAAGGCAATTTGGATACGCAACAGCTTGATCCCGCAGCAGTTGTAAAATCCACTCTGTTTCAAAAGAAATCAGAGCAAGCTTTGTTTGATGCGCTGAGCCAAGTGAACCAAACCATGCAAGGTGTCCGAAACTATCAAAAGTTGATTGACTCACTGGGTCAGATTGCACCGACGGTTGCCAACTTCTTTGATGGGGAAGATAGCGTGTTGGTGATGGATTCAGATCCAGCCATTCAGCAAAATCGTTTGAATTTACTGGGCGTGTTGCGAAATCATGCGCGGGT
>CASBQE010000227.1 GCA_949127665.1 Synechococcales cyanobacterium PMM_0083 | reverse complement strand
CAATTTCTTGCGATATTCCTTAGTTAACGCATGGTCATTGCCTAATAGATCGAATACTGCCAGCATCGCTTTACGGGCACCATCGTTACGATAGGCTCGCTCGCGGCTGAGCAGTTCTAGCAAAGTATCGAGTGCAGCTTGATGTTCATCGGCTAACACCTGATTTGCCGCCGTTTGAAACACGCGATCGCAATCGTCTGCGGTTTCAGGTTCCGTAACAATCTGCTTAAAAAAGATTAGGGCTTTTAGCAGTTTGATTTGAGAGGCATACTCTTTTTCGTGTTCAATCACAGCTAGAAGAGTTTGTGCCCTTTCTAGTTGGTTCGTTTCGATGTAAAAGTTGGTTGCTTCTAAGATCACTCCACGATTGTTTGTATGTTCTTCTAACAGCGTATTTAGCAATGATTCAGCAGTGCTTAGTTGATTTGCCGCTGCTGCATCATAAACTTTTTGCATGGATGCATCCAGAGTCGAAGTTAGGTTCAACTGTGCCATGAGTTGCCGTAGTTCCGGTTCAGGTAATGCGCCAACAAAGCCCTGCTTCACGATGCCATCCACCACGATCCGGACATCGGGTACGCCCTGCACTTCGTAGGTTTGTGCCAAATCAGGGTTTTCATCAATATCTACTTTTGCCAGCACAAAATCATACTCTTGCACCAGTTTTTCCAGCATGGGCTTAAGCAGTTGGCAAGGACCGCACCACTGAGCGAAAAAATCCACAATCACAATCTGCTCGTTGGATTTTTCCAACACTTCAGTTGCAAAGTTTTCGCTGTTGACGACAATTGAAGAACCCATAGTGATCAAATCTCACGCAAACGTATTTTTAATTAGATTTTTTTGAAGCGGTTCGCGATCGCTCTTAAAATTAACGAGGTGACTACTCATCTTTTGGGATGGCGCGATGATCAGCGATCGCCTGTCGAAAACCCAACACCACCAAAACATTGGACAAGGTGAGAAAAGACTCTGCGCCACCGTGCAGCCAGTCCACATTTGCCAACTCTTTACCATAGGCAACTTTGGCATAAATTCCAGCCGGAATGGTGACCGCAACAAACACCAACAGCATATAAAACCCAATCAGCGCCAAGCGTGGAGTTTGCTTTGAGCGGGTGAGAAACCACAAAAATCCCAGGTAGGGAAACAGCGACACAGCAAATAAGCTTTCTTTGGATGGCATGAGCGATTCGTAAAACGTTAGCGAAGCTTTTTACAGAAATCCCTACGGAAATCGTGCAGTGGATGTACGCTCATTGTATAGGGCTAAACCCAATCACCCCAAGCAAATCAGATCCACGCAACAATCTCATCAGTGAGAAGGGAAAGTATGATGAAAGTGCTGTACTGTGCAATCTCTAACTAAAGTAGATGACTTCCGCACTACCCAAAACCCTAACTATCAAAGAATTTCTGAAGTTGCCGAACCTTGAGGAGTCTCCTGCATGGGAATTCATCAACGGGCATCCGCAGCAAAAACCTATGCCCAAAGCGCGACATTCAATTTTACAAAAATGCCTATTACGGATCATTGACGATAATACTCACGATTACACTGCACTCCCTGAATTTCGCTGTACATTTGGCGATCGCTCAATTGTCCCGGATGTGGCGGTGATTGCTTGGAGTCAACTGCGATTCAATAGTCGTGGTGAACCAGAAGACAGTTTCTTAGAACCGCCTAGTTGGTCAATTGAAATCTTATCACCCGATCAAAAAGCCACTCGCGTAATTGACAATTTGCTGCATTGTTTGCAGTATGGCTGTCAGCTTGGCTGGATGCTTGATCCCGATGATTACTCACTTTGGGTATTTCAACCTCAAAAAGCACCCGAAATCTATCGCGGCGATCGCAGGCTGCCCGTTTTAACAAGCATCCATTTGACGATTACCGTAAACCAAATATTTGAATGGTTGCAGGTACGAGGAGGCTAAGGAAACAGTTGTTAATGGATTGTGGGATGGAGGCGATCGAACTGTCAGGTGTCAAGCTCAAGCTATTGTCAGAAAAGGCGATTCACCTCAGTCATGCAAACAGCTTGTTAGTGTCGGATGTGCATTTGGGCAAGTCAGAAACGTTTCAGGCTGCGGGGATTCCCGTTTCTAATCAAGTGAATCAAGCAACTCTCCAGCGACTTCAAACGTTATGTCAAACATTTCAACCCGAAACACTGTTTATCTTAGGTGATTTGTTTCACTCCAAACTTGCTTTAGTCGATGAAGTATTGGATGGCTGGTTTCAGTTTTTAACGACTACGCAGGTAGATGTGACGTTGATTCTGGGCAATCACGATCGCGCACTTGTTTCAACTCTCAAGCAGCTTTCAATTGAGTGCATCACCACCGCAATTCAGGTTGATAATGTAGTGCTAAGCCATGAGCCAAGTCCCCAACCTGGTTGCCTCAACATTTGTGGTCATGTGCATCCCTGTGTGCGACTGAAAAGCAAACTCGATAATTTGCGATTGCCCTGCTTTTATGTAGACCATGCTCAAAATATGCTGATTTTGCCCTCTTTTGGAGAGTTTACCGGCGGTTATGAAATGCCCTTAAATCGTCACTCCACAGCTTATATAATCGCTGGCGATCGCGTGAT
>CASBQE010000226.1 GCA_949127665.1 Synechococcales cyanobacterium PMM_0083 | reverse complement strand
CTTTCCGTGTCCTCCATATATTTGTCTAGCTTTTCCTCTTGGTCTGCCAAACCTTTTAAGCCAAATGCACTGAAGCTAATAATTCCCACAAAGGAAATTAGCAGCAGCAAAGCAATTTTCCAGTCGATTAACCAAATTACAACGAAAATACCTACAACGCGAAACAGCTTGGGAATTAACTGTCCCGTAATCTCTGGATAAGTCCAGGTGTGGTTGGCTAAGCCTTTTGCCACTCGTGAGGCAATCCGTCCTGGATTGTTTTCGTCATAAAATTCTAGGGGTAGAGTCAAAATTTTCTCTAGAGATTTTCGAGCATGATCCCGCCGTGCCCGAAATGCGGTATCCCAGTTAAACCAGGGACCTAGCCAAGGCTGAATAGGCGCTCGACCGACGGAGACGATGCCAATCAGCACCACCAAAACGGTCAAAGACAAAAATTTGTTTTGAGGTTGACCTGTAACATTTGCCGCGATCGCCATGATTCCTTGTACGGGGCGATCGAGCGGCTGATTGGACAATACGTTCAAAATTTGCCCAATCGCATAGGGCACAAACAGGTCAATAATCTCAAATATGCTGATTGCCACAATGCTGAACAGCGATATCAGCCAGTAGTTGCGGTAATAAAGAATGACATCTTGAAACTTCGCCATAACCCCTCTCTCAAACAAACCCTGATTTTATGCAGCCAGTCTTCCCACGCAATACTCCTATTTCACACCGTTAAAGCCTTGAGTAATTCTTATTGAAATCTACACAGCATTTCATAACAAACATCGCAGGAATGCCTATTGCGTCAATTTACCTACAGGCAAAAATGACTCTCAAAAATATTGTCCAACTTTGCGATCGAGTTGGCAGGATTGCAGGATTGCGCGCACTACAAAAGTAGTATTGTAATACGAATACACCAGGAATGGGGAGATTTCGGAAGTATAGCTATCTATTTTTGAGAAGCTGAAACCCGCTGAAATTTTTTGCCCTACAAAAATGAAATTTCTGTGAAGCCTTGATAAAGTGTCCGTAGGATCACTGGGCACTTCCCCATGACTTAGTTAGTCTCATGAAGAAATAAAAAACTCCTTGACAAATTCGTCAAGGGAAAATGGTGGCGAACTGCCAACACTATTACAGATTGAGCGATCGCCCGGCACAGCTTAAATTTTGACTGCGTATACAAAAATCCATACAAATTAATTTCTAATAAAAATAAATAACCATCCGAAACAAACTCTATTTCTTGTGCGTCACGTTATGCGTCAGGCTGATCGGATTCCAGTTTTATGATCCTACTCAATCAAAATCTGGTTCAAGTTCTTGCAAAATTCTTGGCGTTTCTCTCTGAAGTTTAATTTCCCGCGAGGCGTTTATGTTAAAACCCGTAGTTGGAGTCTTAAAAGCTGTGGGGGCGATCGCGGCAGGAGCAATGCCTTTATGGTACTTGACCGCTAACTCTGCCCAAGCAGTCACATTAACCTACGAGATGACCGTTGATGTAGCTCAGGGAACCTACCAGGGCACCCATCAGGGCAAATTTAGCTATGATGCCTCAGAACCACTGAAAACCTGTCAAGATAGCGTCGTCTTTACTTGTGCAACCGTTCAGCAAAATAACTTATCGGTTTTATTCAATTTTTTAGGCAAAGCTTACTTGGAAAAGCACGATCTAGACTACGAGTTTGGCTTCCCGGCGGTTTACTTTCAAGATAACGCGCTTGCAGGCTTAAGTTTCGTCGTCACTCCGCCCACTTCAGATATCAGTTTCTCGATTCTGGGCAAGAGCTTTTACATTGGGTTTGAGACTTATCCAGATGCTTTGACCGGGCAAGGATTAGTTGGCTCAGTAGCCTACAAATTACAGCAACCCCCTCTACCTGCGCCCGCTCCTACCCCCTCCCCCGCGCCTATTCCTGTTTGTCCTGGGTATTGCGAGAGCATACCAGAACCATCTGAAATGGCAGGAAGTGCTTTAGCGATCGCGCTCTTAGGATTGGGGCTAAAACTGCGGCGAAATTGGTGAATTTTGCATGATTTGAAGCCACCGTTTCAAATAACTCGAATATGATGAAAAAAGGTTGTTTAAGATTGAGATGGCTTTTGACAATGCCCCGTTTGGCTAAATTTATACATGAGATTGCGGCGATCAGCCTGGTGGGTCTAATGTCGCTTCCCCAAGTCGCTTTTGCCGCCCTCGTTCCCGTTCAATCTGGTGAGGTTGCCCCTGTCATCCCCAATTCTCCTTCTGATCAGCCTTCGCCAATTCCAGTGCCAGATTTAGAGCTTGAGTTGCCTTCTGCTAACCCAGAACTGAAACCGCTATACAGTCCAGAGCCGTTTCAACAACCCAATCAACCGCAACCCCTGCGCCTAGAGATTAAGCTAAGCCGCCGTCAGGTGACTCTTTATCAAGGTGACAAAGTTGTCAAAAGCTACGCGATCGCGGTGGGTCGTTCTGGCTGGGAGACTCCCAGAGGAACCTTTCAGGTAAAACAGATGTTTCGCGACCCTACGTGGATTCACCCCCTCAAAAAGGGAATTATCATTCCAGGTGGCGACCCAGAAAATCCTTTAGGACGCTTTTGGATTGGGTTTTGGAGCAATGGAAAAAACTGGATTGGCTTTCACGGCACCGATAATCCCAAATCCGTTGGCACAGCCGCCTCCCACGGCTGCATCCGTATGTATAACGCAGATGTGGAAGAGCTTTTTAAGAAAGTCAGCTTGGGAACTGAAGTGAAAGTTGTGAAATGAGAATGGGTGGGTTTCAGTTGTCAGGTTTCGAGTGTCAGGTTTCGGGTTTCACTAACCCCATGCCTGTCACCTGTCCAAGAGTTGATCCAGTTCAAAATTTCTTGATTGACGATTTCAGGGCATTCATCATGGGGGCAGTGCCCTGCATTTTCAATTTCTACCAGTTTTAAATTTGGGTTATATTTCACAAATAGTTTTGCCAATTGGGGCGGCACCATCACGTCTTTCAATCCCCAAAACAGCAATATGGGGATCGTTAGGGTTGGTAATACCGTTTTTGCCCTGTAGTCTCGTGTGGGTTTGGCAGTCGATCTCACCATTGCTCGCAGCGCTTTTACCGCATTGCGATCGTAAGCAGGAGTAGAAAAAATATCCACTAATTCATCAGTTACGGCTATCTTTCCGGCGTAAGCTTGCCGTGCCCAAAATAAGCGAATTGACTGCGGGTGACGCGCTAGCCAAAATACCACATCAAAAATAAGCGGAGAAGTTACGATCCGTTTCGTTAAGGCAAGGGTAGAGCGAGTTAGTGGATTGAGGAGGGCGATCGCTTTGCTCACCAGCGGCGGCAGTTCCAACACCGACGCATCTGGGAGATTTAGCATGACAATTCCACTCACCATCTCTGGATGTGCCGCTGCTGCTGCCAAAGCCACTAAAGAGCCAATAGAATTTCCGACTAAAATTACAGGCTGATTCACCAGCGATCGCCAAAAGTCATACACCTGCTCCACCCATAGCTCAATTCCAAAGGAAGCCGTCACCTTCTCAGAAGCACCAAACCCTAGCAAATCTAAGGCGTAAACGGTGTGGTGCTGCCCCAATTCAGGCAAATTATGCCGCCAGTGACCAATCGAACCACCAAAGCCATGCAGCAGGAGCAACGGCGTTGAGCTAGACACAGCAGAGCGCACACAGGTATAGCGTGTTTGCCACCCTCGCCAAATCCAATCTCGCTGAGTACCCAATCGTTGTTGGACGGGAAGAGAAGTCATTACCATTCCTTGTTAACCAACTTGTAAAAGCATCCGAACAATTACTTCACCTATCCTCATCATAAAGCTCACTCTAAGATTCAGAAAACCGTGCAAATATAAGGTCTGGAAAAATAGCCCGATTGGAAATTTGTATGAATAATTCCCCAGAAAACTAAGCAGAGTGAGTAAAATGTCAGGTACAATCATGTGTTCAAGGAACTAAGCAATCATCTGCCCTTTAATAGGTCACGATTGTTTTAGATTTCTACCCAAAGCCAGCCTGCAACCGTATTATAAGTAGTTTGCTGTTGCTAGCCCTCCTCCAATTTATTCTCCCTAAAACTGCCTGTGACTGGAAATAGACCGACACGCGACCTGCCAACTATCAACGAACGTATTCGATTCCCTCAGATTCGAGTAATTGGCGCTGACAACTCACAATTAGGGATAATGACTCCCCGTGAAGCGTTACAGCTTGCCGAGGAAAAGGAAATGGATTTGGTTTTGGTGACTGATAAGGCAGATCCGCCAGTTTGCCGAATCATTGATTATGGCAAATTTAAGTTTGAACAAGAGAAGAAAGCGAAAGAAGCTAAGAAAAAGCAGCACAACGTTGAAGTCAAAGAAGTGAAGATGCGGTACAAAATTGAGAAGCATGACTATGACGTGCGGATCAACCAAGCAAAGCGCTTTTTGCAAGATGGCGACAAGGTTAAGGCAACCGTGATGTTTCGGGGGCGCGAAATTCAGCATAGCGATATGGCGAGAGATTTGCTGTCTCGGCTAGCGAATGATCTGCAAGAATTTGCTGAAGTCCAACAGTTCCCTAAGCAGGAAGGGCGCAACATGATGATGTTATTGGCTCCTAAAAAGTAGCCCGTGATCGTGTTGATGGATTTTGACAATTAAAAATTCTGCAACGAAATGGATTTGCATCTCTACAATAAAGACCATTCAGGGCACTTTAGTTAAAGTGATGCTCGATCGCTGGCATGGTGAATGGGACTAATTGATCAATGGTTTTCTAAAGGGGGCTGGAGGCAAACTCTTCTACAAGGGTTTAACCTCCGGTCAGAAGAAGCTGAACGAACATTTTTAATGTTTGCTTTTTATGCCACAACGTCTATTGGGCTGGTTTGGCTGGAGGCAATTACAGCCGATCTCTTTCTAAGTGCATATAAGGCAGAGGGGCTGCCTTGGATTTATATTGCCAGTGCGGGAATCGGTTCAGGGCTAAGCTTTGTCTATTCTCAGCTTCAAAAAGTTTTGCCGCTGCGTCGGGTCATTGTCATTATTGCCCTGCTGATGGCGGCTCCATTGCTGTTGTTTTGGCTGGGGCTGAGTGCCCAAGCAATTTACCCGTTTGAGTTTTGGCAGGTGAGTACAGTTGGGATCACTATCTTTTTGATGCGGTTGTGGGTAGAGGCGCTGAATGTTCTCAATGATCTGAATACGGCAATTACTGCGAACCAGTTGTTTAATATTCGGGAAATTAAGCGTACCTATCCCCTGATCAGTAGTGGGATTTTAGTGGCGGATGTGATCAGCGGCTTTTCCCTAGGCTTCATGATTAGGCTCGTGGGCAACCTGGAAAATATGGTGCTGTTGTCATGTGGAATGATGGCGATCGGGGCGGGGATTCTTTTTTACCTGAGTAATGCCTATCAACAAGCGTTTCCAGATTTTTTGCGTCGGCGATCGGGATCGGAGGAGCAAGCCTCGGAATTTTCAACTAATCGTTCCGTGCAAGGCTCTTTGCGCCGCTATGTAATTCTGCTGTATTTGTTTTTTATCTTGTCCCAGGTGCTGTTCCTGCTAATCGATTTCCGCTTCTTGGGAGCACTCCAGCAGCAGTTTTCGACTTCGGAAGATCAATCGGCAGGTAAAATTGCTGCATTCCTGGGCGTTTTTAACGGGATCTTGGGCATTTTTGAAGTGACAATGCAGTGGTTAGCTTCAAGTCGCCTAATTGAACGGGTCGGCGTGTTTGTTACTTCGCTGTTATTGCCGGGTGGCATCGGCATTTTAAGTGCTTTGGCGATTTCGAGTTTGGCGTGGCAAGAACCATTAGTCAGCCAATTGGCATGGACGGTGCCGCTATTTCTGATTCTGATCACTCTAAAGTTTTATGACGAGTTGCTGCACTATACGCTATTTGCCAGTGTGGGTCCAGTGTTGTTTCAACCTGTTCCTGATGGGGTGCGGAGCCATGTGCAGGCAATGGTGCGGGGGGTTGCGGAACCCTGGTCTACGGGGGTGACTGGGATAGCACTGTTGATGTTGGGCTGGTTTTTGGGCGATCGCCAGCTTAATGTTTTGTTTCCAGTCATGCTGGTTCTGTCGTTAATTTGGATTGGCGTAATCTTGCTGCTGCGATCAAAGTATGTCAACCTCCTAGTGATTAGTGCCGACCGTGGGCAATTGACGCGGGATGTCGATGAGCTAGAACTACGGCGAAAGCTGCTGGAGACCCTGGAAAAGCCAGGACCCGAAAAAAGGAAGGAATCCTGCATTGACTTTTTAAGTAAGGTGTATCCCAAAAGTGCTTGTGAATTGTTAGCCCCTCGGTTGCTAAATTTTTCACCAACGTTACAGCGGAAAAGCTTGGAAGCCATGCTGCTTTACCCCAATGCTGCGGCTCTCAGCCAGGTAAAGGAACTGATTGATCAAGCTCCTTCGGCGACGGTGCTAGCGCTGGCGCTGCGGTTTGTTTGGATTACGGAAGAAGAACCCGACATCCGCCGTCTGCGAGTTTATTTAAAGTCAGAAGTCGATCCAGTGGTGCGAGGAACCGCTTCTTCACTGATGATGCGCCAAGGTGACCCTACTCAAAAAGCAGAGGCAACCAACACGCTGAGGCGAATGCTCACGCATAAATCTGAGAAAGAACGGGTGATGGGCTGTCGGGCATTGGGCGAGGCGGTCTATTTGCAAGCGCTGCGAATTTACATTCCTAATTTGTTGCAGGATGAATCACTGCGGGTCAGATGGGCAATTTTAGACGCGATCGCGGCGACGCATTTAGAAGAGTTTTATCCATCATTACTCCGGGGCTTGCAGTACAAATCTACGCGGGAAGCTGCTCTAAAAGCGGTGGTACGGTTGCACAATGAAGCCCTGCCCATGCTCATCAAGCTGGCAGAGGATGTGCAAAAGCCAGATATTGTGCGGCTTCATGCGTGGCAAGCGATCGGTTTGATCGGCAGTCCAGAGGCGCTGGATGCACTTATTTCCCATTTAGTAGTGGCGTGGGGAAATAACCGCCGCAATGTCCTGAGAATCTTGCTAGAGGTCCCTGGAGAAGCCGGGATTGAAAGTACCTTAAAGCAGATGGGGCGGCGTGGTGTAGAGCAACTGATTGACCAAGAACTAATGTTTATGGGTCAGATCTATGCGGCGTTGTTAGATTTGTCGCCCCAAGCAATGTGGATGCGGGAGGCAGATTTGCTAAAACGCGCCCTAGAAGGTTTGCTGTTAGATTCGCAGGAACGACTATTTTTGTTGATGCAGTTTCTCTATCCAATTGGCGCAATTAAGGCGGCGGCGTTTAATCTCCAATCTGCTTCTCGCAGTAATATGGCGCGAGGCTTAGAAATTTTGGATAACACCTTAGATATTCCCAACAAACGAGCGTTGCTGAGTATTTTGGATCGGAATTCTGAGGAAGAAAAGCTGAGGAATTTATCAGAAATTTTTGATGATCAGCGATCGCTACCCAGCGATCGCCTGCGCCAACTGTTAGAACTGCGCCATTTTTTATCGGATTGGGCGATCGCCTGTTGTTTTCACCTGGCAAAACAAGCCCACTGGAGCTTGACTACTGAGCAAGCAGTCGCGTGTTTACGGCATCCCAAAGGGTTTGTGCGAGAAGCGGTGCTATCTTATCTATGGATGGCATCTCCAAGGGCAATGCAGACATTACTGCCGCTCCTGCAAAAAGATCCGGATCGGTTGGTCATAGCCCAAGTTAAAAAGATGCTCAGAGAACTTGAGCTAAAAGAAGGAAATTTAGCTAAAGCTGCTGAAAAACCCGCCATAAATTCATTAAATATCCCAAATCAGCCTGGATTTGAAACAATTTAGTCATGACATCCTGCGGTTTTGGGAATTCTGCTAATAATAGCTTTATTGCGTAGTTCATTTCTACCGACAGGCAACTGTTCGCCTCATTCGCATCGCCGCCATGCTCTCCAGTTTTGAACGAGTTTTGTTTATTCGAGAAGTCCCAATTTTCAAAGAACTGCGGGAAGAATTTTTGGTGCGCCTTGCCTCTGTGATGGATGAGCTTGCCTTTCCAAGTAGCCATACTATTTTTACTCAAGGGCAAGAAGGGCGATCGCTTTACATTGTGGTGTCTGGCAAGGTGCGCGTTCACATCGAAAGCCAAGAACTCGTCCAGCTTGAGCAAGGGGCTTGTTTTGGAGAGATGTCTTTGTTCGATGCCGAACCGCGCTCGGCATCGGTCACAACGCTAACTTCTTCAGAATGCCTCATACTCACTCAGCAGCAGCTATATGAAGCGATCGAAGAAACTCCAGGAATTGCGGTGAATATTATTCGATTACTATCCCGTCGGATTCGCGAACTCAATCAAAAAATGAATACGATGCAAAGTTCCATTGGTGCGCCACCGCCACCCACACGGCTCTATAAGCCTGCTCAAATACGTTAAGCAGTTTCCATCCAATCAAAAATTCGGTCTAAGTCTTCTAAAGTAACCAACCCGTACTGCCACAAAATCATTGGCAATAGGCTTGGGGTAAATTCTTGGTGACGTTGCGCGATCGCGATCTCGCTCTCAGAAATCGCCAATTCTTCTTGCAAAAATTGGATCAACCGGGCGTTCACAATTCCTCCTTTCTTTAGTTCCATTTTTTTAATCAAGATAACAAATTTTGTAAAATTGTGTAACAAACTCTCAGATTTCTTTTTTGTCTAACTAGCTTACTCGAAGGATCGCCCTAATAAAAGCATAATTTTGTGAAATTATCTTCAAATTCTTAAAAGCTACATCAAGCTTTGTTATTACTTTTACGCAATTCAACTGCCGATACAGCGGGTGGATTGCCGTACCAGGATAGCCGCAGATAGATAAAACGCCCTAGATTTTCATTGAGATGAGAATCTAGGGCGGAGTAGATGAGATCTAAGATATGGGTTTTAAGAAAACCTACTTATCCGGTTGTTCGTCGAGCGTGATCCATAATTTTTTGCTTGCGATCAGAAGTGTTGCCAGTGGAGCGCTTGATAAAGTCTCCCGTACTGCGAGACAGATGTTCCAAAATACGCTTCTTGCGATCGCCTTCACTTGCCATAAAAAAGAACTCTACCTGTTGCTTGGGTGGTCTTCTCTATTTTAGAAATCTTTACATTGGTGTGCCATTATCCAAAAAAGCTCCAAACCTCTAAATCATTCTTTCGGGGTAGAGACATTCATGGCAGTCAAAATTGCCTGCTGGCTCACACTTTGGTAGATCCCTTTTAGATGCTGCATTGCAGTTTGAGCCGCCTTTGCAGCTACCGCCGCATCTCCATCGCCTATTTTCAATGGAATCATACCCAACACATCCAAAACGGTTTCACTACTGGGGGGTGGGGCGATCACTACCAAAGATGGCTCTAATTCGTCGGCATAATGCCAGAATTTCTCTAGATTGCAGGCATAGGAGGACGCAGTAGAAGGGGATACAAATGAGTCTGCATTCTGAAGGCTTGGATCTTCATGCCCACCTTGGCTACGAGTTTGGCGCAAAGCTTCGATAATTTGCTCCTTGCTTCGCCCCCGGAGTTGGAAAAGCACGAAGGGATCTTCACCGAAGCGATCGCCCAACAGGTAATATACTGCACCAATATGTTTGCAAGGATTGGCAGGGTCAGGGCAAGAACAGCGGCTATGAATATCAAACTTGGTAAATGGAAACAGGCTCAAACCATTGCCAGTAAATACTTCCTCAATCGCTTGCGGCATTTCTCCGGCTAGGAGCTTAGCGGAGAAAATTGCTCGCTGCGACATAGATTCAATCACATAACTCCACTGCTCATCGGTGAAAGGCTCAAGCGATAACGTCACTTTGTAGGGTTCGGGAGCCGTGCCTTGCACAAGGGCTGCCACTTTTTCCCCTTGAAACTCAATGCTCAAAACATTTCCTTCTCGCGCATAAATTCGCGCTCTTGCCAATCGTCTTACCCAGCCAAAAGACTCCAGCACATCGATCCAGCGCTGTGCCCACCATTCGCGGATTGGTTGAGAGTAAGCATCGGTCATGGCAGGAGTGGGGTAAGGGGAAGTGCGAAATGCGAAATGCGAGAGGACTATACAGACTGTCTTATTAAAATCTATCGTTTTTCCGGTAGATAATTTCTGTAAGAATTTGGTTTGACAAAGTATGCTGAGGGCGAGGTTGATTCAGGGCTTAGGAGGAAGACTTGGCGCGTAAACGATTGATTATTGAAATGGGCATGGGAGTGGATCAGCATGGACAAGAGCCGACTGTGGCAGCGGCGCGGGCTGTGCGGAATGCGATCGCCCATAATGCGTTGCCAGGAGTGTGGGAAGTGGCGGGGCTAAGCCACCCAAATGAAATGATTGTGGAAGTTCAAGTTGGGGTGCCCTACCCCGATCAGGTGAGGCAGGAAGAAGTGTTGGCGGTGTTACCGTTTGGTCGCAAAGCATTGACCGTGGAGTTGGGGGGCATGGTAGTGCAAGGGAAAGCGATCGCTGAACTCGCAGACAAAAATGATGAAATGCTAATCGCGGTTGCCTCTGTGACAGTGTGGGTAGACATTTGATAGCGGTGCCTAGAGGCGCTGGAGCAGGCTGAGTCCGTGAGTATCGCTACCACAAGTATTCAGCAATCCATAGGTAGAGCTTAAGCGCTGCACTTGATCGGTTTGGCGGGGGCTAGTGCGCCAAGGAGACGGGTTGTCATAGGCATAGTAGGTTTCTACACCGTTAATCCCCAATGTAGCAGCAGCAGCGATCAGGTCTTCGGGCGATCGCCGATAGCGAACAGGATGCGCCAACACTGCCAGCCCACCCGCCATTTGAATGCTAGCAATGACTTGAGCCGCAGACGCGATCGCGTCTTGGGGGGCGTGTTTTTGCAGATAAGGCTCCATTGCGGCATGAGTGAAGTCAAAGGCATAGCCCAAGATGTGTACTTCTGTTTCCAACAATCTAGAAGTGACCTCAATCCCTGTCCATAAGTGGGGCAAATTGCCAATCCGATCAGGATTTGCTTGGATATAGTCAGCTAGCCAGACTTGCGCCCGTTTATATCCATCAACGGTGTGATGATCGCTAATGGCAAATCCTTTTAGCCCAATCGCGATCGCTTGCTCCATCAATCTCTCTGGCTGCAACTGCCCATCCGAGCAAACGGTGTGCATATGAAAGTTAAATGATGTGGGGCAGCTTTCAGCCTGAATAGTCTCAAATACGCCCCTCAGCGCCAGGGCATCCTGGGCAGTGGGCTTGGAGGAAACGGAATCCTCAACCAAATTTACGACAGCCATAGTTGCCTCAGAAGGGTTAGGTGGATATGTCTTATCTTTGGCAAGAGTTCAACATCCCAATACTATCTTAACCTTCTGTTACTTACTGTTGTCTGCCCTACTGCGTTGCTGGACACTTGTCAATCTCAATCAGTGTATAGTTTCTAGTCTTTATCATCTACTGATTAAACTTTTAAGTCTGCTTCATAAAAGAAACTCATCATCTCTGGAAATAGACATGAAACAAGTCTGTAGTAAGCAGTCAGTTGCTAAAAGTTGCTCAGTCTAGCCGGAAATTAAACGGCAATCGAGCGTAGATTTCTGAAGGATCATTCATTCCTCTCAGCACAGTGAATTCTGTCTGGAGCTTTCCTAGCTGTTTGAAAACTGAATTTTTCGTCTTGGTCTTTTGGAAGCTTTGGCTAGATAAATTTTTCAGCAGTTCTTCCCTGAGTCCACGAGGCTCAGGATACTCGGCGAGTTGCCAGTCATCTCCCAATTTTGCCCGTTGAGCAGCATCTTGAATCGCATCTTGTAGCCCACCCATTTTATCGACTAATCCGATCGCCAAGGCTTGCTTTCCAGACCAGACCCGACCCTGGGCAACTTCTGCCACTTTTGCTTTTGGCAATTTGCGCGACTCTGCCACTTTCGTAATAAATCGGTCATAGATGCGATCGACAGACTTCTGAAACACTGCCAGTTCTGGCGGAGTGCGCGGACGAGTGATGCTAGAAATATCGGCATAGCGTCCGGTCTTCACCACATCCCAGGTCACGCCGTTGTCGTTTGCCAACTTTTGCACATTCGGACGCAAGCCAAACACGCCAATGGAGCCAGTAATGGTGTTGGGTTGAGCAAAAATGCGATCGCTAAACGTGGAGATCCAATAGCCACCCGATGCTGCAACCCCTCCCATTGAAACGACCACGGGCTTTTTCTTGCGAGTTTGAATCACTTCTCGCTGAATTATCTCAGAGCCAACCACACTACCACCGGGACTATTCACTCGAATTACAACGGCTTTTACATCATCGTCCTGCTGAATTTCTCGCAACTGTTGGGCAAAGCGATCGCCGCCCACCTGATCAGCATCTCCTTCCCCATCGACAATTTCGCCTTCAGCATATACTACAGCAATTTTGTTTTTTGACTGCCGCTCTCGCTGTAACTCTTGCTCCGCAACTTTGGCATAGCTTTTTAGGCTAACCTGACGAAAAGAGTCCTCATCCTTTTCCCCAAGCTGCTGAAGTTGGCTAATCATCTCATCTTCATAGGCTATCTTTGTGGCTAATTTTTGCTGAACGGCACTTTCCGCTTCTAAAGTGGCTTGATTATCAGCCAGATTTTGCAATTGGGTTGGGGTCAGTTTTCGATCCTTGCCGACTGCGATCAAAAATTCACTCCACACATCTCCCAGCAGCGCTTGAGTTTGGCGACGGCTCTCAGGGCTGCGTTTCTCTAACAAAAATGGCTCTACCGCAGATTTGTATTTGCCAACCCGCGTCACCTGCACGGCAACGCCAAATTTCTTTAAGGCACCTGCATAAAAGGCAGTATTAGAAGCAAGACCGTTGAGTTCAAATGAGCCGTAGGGATTGATTGCGATCGTGTCTGCTACAGAGGCTAGATAGTAGTCCGGTTCGTCCCAATTAGTCCCATAGGCAATGATCTTTTTGCCCGTCGCTCGAAACCGCTGTAACGCCTCGCGAATTTCTTTTAAGGCAGCATAACCCGCACTACTGGAACCTTCCATATCTCCATGCAAATACAGCGCCACAATTCGGTTATCTTTGGCGGCGCGATCGATCGCATTCAGCGCCATTCGCAGCGGTATCGTATCTGGGGTGCCATTGAGTAACGCATTACTCAAACTGCCACTAGAGCTTTTCTGTCCATCGGTGATGCCGACTGATAAATCAAACGCAAGCACAGATTTATCTTTAACCCGTGGCATTGGATCTCTAGATGCAATGGAAATAAATAAGATGACTAGTCCACCAATGCTTAAGCCCAGAAAAATTAGCAACGCTAGCAAACTGGCGAAGGTGTATTTAAGAAAGTCGCGCATTCCAATCCTTTTCTCTTCTGCGGGTAGCGCAAAATCGCTATTCTCTCCATGCTGGCGTGAAAATGCTTTAACGACAAGGGGCAGAGGAAAAGACGGGTCAGGGAGCCGAAGTCAGGGGTCGGGTATCAGGTGTCAGAGAATTTCATCCTCAAACACATTCTGAAACCCGAAACCCTCGTTATACCAGGAATGATACCTGAGTTTGCGATTCCCACAGCCGCAGCAATAGGAATTCAGCCATGTCTGAAACGGCAGTTACAAACACGCCTTCCTCTGCGTGGGTTGTTTCGGCAATCCAGCTTCCATATACGGTTGCTTCCACAAACTCTTGATCTACGGGAGTCACCGTTACTACTTGGGTTTGTTCTACCCGCAGAATTTGCTCTAGTTGCTTGAGGCTGGGTGCAGCCGCAGGCAGCAAGAATGAGGCACGACCTGGCTCAATGTGCAGGTGTTGCCCTAGGCGCATTGCGAGAACAACTCGTTGAGCGATCGACACTTCTAAAGGAGCCGTGATCCGCTCCATGTGCAGTCCAGTTTCAGTATAAGTCAGCTTCAACATGATGATTTCTCCAAGGAAGGGAGAGCAGGTTTAGGGTTGAATGGCGCTTGACGTAAGAAAAGTAGGCAAAAAACAACCCCCGCCTCTGGGTTTCCAGTAGCGGGGGCGAAAGCGTCGGATGCAGCTTGCCTAGGTAGGTTCAGGTTTTTGCCTGCACCTCCCGCTATCGATGTATACATAGGCTTCTGGGTTCAACCCAATGTGAATTAGTCTAAAAATGCGATCGCTTAGGTTGGCGCTGACGATATTAGATTTGCCTATGGCTTGACTCTTCTGCTCTTCGCTAAAGCGGCTACCATTAAACAGCACCGCGATCGCCGGATTTCCATGAATGGAGCGGCAATGCAGTGGGTTGTGTATAGCTGAGAGAATCAACATAGGACGTGAGCTTTCAATTTTGTTACTTGTATACTACAAGATGTAGTATTTGTTTGTCTACCTATTTGGGAATCACTGCGATCGTGGTGCATTCCTGAAAGATGCAAAAAATTGCTGATTTGGTCATCCAAGTGGACGAAGTAAAGGCTGGGAAAACCAGGCAAGCTGATCTTAGGACGGTGTGCTAAGGGGCACTTGTTTGGGCTAAGGCGGTCTTGCAGTAATGATGCAGCGCAGCAAATGGAGGTTTTTCTCTCTCCATTTATGTTTATCTTCTGGGTTTATTTGGGGACTTATGGGGCTAAATCAACCGACTCAATACTGGCGACTGGTTGTTGCGATCGCAGCAATCACCGGATTGATCACAACAATGGTTGGAGTCGTCGCTTGGCAGGTGATAAAGTCCCAAACTCCTGCCATTGCTCAATATGGCTTTTGGATGCAGGGTGCAGTTATTGGCATTCCAGTTATTTGCAGTGCTGTCGCCGTCGGTTTGACAGCATTTTTTTTGGCTCGTTTTCGGATGCCTTCTCAGGTTTGTGAAAATCGATTTCGGACTATTTTTGAGGGGGCTGCGATCGGCATTGGGTTAGATGACCTGGATGGCAAAATTGTGGAAAGCAATGCTGCTTTGCAGACTATGCTGGGCTACAGCCATGAAGAACTTGCCAGCATGACCTTTTCTCAAATCACCCATCCCGATGATGTGGAGATCGATGTTGAGCTATTTGGCGAAATGATTGCGGGCGATCGCAACTTTTACCAGATTGAAAAACGCCATCTTAATAAAGATCACCAATTGCGCTGGATCAGGCTGACCAACTCTCTGGTGCGCGATCAGGCGAATAATCCTCGTTATACCATTGCTGCGGTTGAAGACATTACTGCTTTAAAGCAAGCGCAAGAGAGCATTCAGCTTTATAGCGACATTGTAAAACGGATGCAGCTTGGGCTATTGGTTTGGCAAATGCCTGATTTAAATGATGTGCAATCTTTGCGTTTAGTCGAGTGTAATCCTGCGGCTCAACAGATTTTGCAAATCACAGCAACCCACGAAGAGTTAATCGGCAAGCCTTTGGCAGCGCTCTTTCCAGAGTTGCTAGAAACCGATATTCCCAACATCTATGCGGAAGTAATTCGATCAGGGCAAGGTCGAAATTTGTGTGAAGGGTGCTACGGCGACACTACAAGCCAGCAGATTTTTGCAATGAAAGCATTTCCGCTACCCAACCGCTGCATCGGGTTAGTGATTGAAGATATTACCCAGCGCAAACAGGCTGAAGATGCTTTGCAACAGAGTGAAGCTCGGTTTCGGGTGGTTGCAGAAACCGCTGCGTGTATGTTTTTGGTGTTTCAAGGAAATACGTTGCGCTATGCCAATCCGGCAGCGGAAACCATTAGTGAATATTCCCGTGATGAGTTGATGGCGATGAACTTTTGGGATGCAGTTCACCCAGATTTTCAAGCGATGGTGCGCGATCGCGGTTTAGCGAGACAGAGTGGCGCGACCCCACCCAATCGATACGAGTTTAAAATATTGACTAAATCAGGCAAAGAATGCTGGCTAGATGCCACCGCTGGCTTGATTACTTTAGAAGGCGAGCCAGCCGTGCTAGCCACAGGCTATGACATTACTGAACGCAAACAGGCTGAAGAACAACTGCAACTGGCGGCTGATCGAGAGCGCCTGCTGTGGGAAATTTCGTTGCGAATTCGGAGTTCACTAAACCTGGAAGAAATTTTACAAACAACGGTCGCAGAGGTGCGCCAATTTTTGCAGGCGGATCGAGTGGTAATTGGTGGTTTTGAGCCGGGTTTATGCTGTCGCACGATCGCAGAATCCGTGGGCGATCAGTGGAAGCCTGTTTTGGGTTGGGAGGTTGAAGCCTGCAAGATTGCGGAAATTAAACAGCTATTTGAGCCAGACACCGTGCGCGTCATCCATAATACTGAGCAAGTTGAAAAAACTGCCTTTGTTTGGGACTATTACACACGCTGCCAAGTTAAGGCAGATATGGGAATTCCCATTATGCTCAATGGTGAAATGTTTGGTGTATTGGCTGCAAACCAGTGTTCAGCGCCGCGTCACTGGCAGCCGTTTGAAGTGGATTTGCTGAAAAAACTGGGCACTCAGGTTGAAATTGCCATCCAACAAGGGCAGCTTTATCAACAGTTAATCGCGTTGGCAAGCAATTTGGAGTTTCAAGTAGAAGATCGCACTGTGGAATTGCAGCGGCGAATGCAAGAGCTACAAAACCTGAACGAAGTCAAAGACTTGCTGCTGCACGCGGTGTCTCATGACCTCCGAACTCCAATCCAGGGAACGCTGATGGTGCTAAACCATCTTCGCAATAAAGAGTGTGAAACGGTGCCCATAACTCGCTCCATGCTGGATTGTATGATCGCCAGCAGCGATCGCCAACTGAGTCTGCTTCACTCTCTGATGGAAGCCCATGCCAATACTCAGGCAACGCTGACCCTAAACTGCGAACCTGTTTGTTTAGCCCAAGTTCTTAAGCAGGCGATCGCCACTCAAGCCGCGCTCTTGACCGAAAACGAGGCTGTAATTGTCAATCAGATCCCGCCAGACTTACCGGCTGTAAATGCTGATCCTGTTAAGCTCCAGCAAGTGTTAGAAAATCTGCTTAACAATGCGGCAAAACATAATCCGCCCGGTCGCACCATCACTCTCACGGCCACTCTTGCAAACGAAGCTTACCCAAATTTCCTGTATTGCACCGTGACCGATGATGGCACAGGCATGACGCAAGACCAGTGCGATCGCCTCTTTCAACTCTACGCCCGTGGCTTAGATAAACAGCATCTCACAGGCATTGGTGTGGGACTTTATCGCTGCCAGCAGATTATTTCTGCCCACGCAGGTCAAACCGGAGTTCATAGTACACCGGGTCAAGGTGCAACGCTTTGGTTTACTCTCCCAGGTTCATCACAAGTCACAACCTGAAAACAACGAAACAACGCAACCTAAAAAATTTTGTTTGATCAACAGAAAATTTACCGCAAAAGGTTTTTTGAATGCCTATGTGTAGCGATCGTGAATCTTTTATATTTTTTCAATGAGGCACGGCGGACAGATTCAATCACCCTTCTGAGATTCGATAATCTTTTGGGTAGTTTCTACCGATCCACACACCGCTATGAAATGTTCTAACTTTTTGAAAACGACTTCCATTGCTACAGCCGCTCTGACTTGCATAGTTGCAGCCGATGCCCGTCCAGTTTTTGCCGTTGAATTCTTCACGCAGATTGACGAGAATAATGCTTTGGTCAGTTTTGATGGGCTAACTCAGATTCCTTTTGCAAGATATTTGTTTTCGGGAACGCTTGAGCCTAAAGTGGCTGGAACATTTAATCTGGCAGGAATTGGACAAGTTACTTTGTCGGGGTTTCAAGGAGGCAATCCTGCGGTTCCGCCAGAGATTAAGCAAGCGGCTGTCCAAGCACTTGCCGATCGCTATACCTTTACTAGCTTTATCGGAAGCTACTTTGCAGCCAGTTCACCCGGCAGTGCTACCACGATCAATTCTATACTTCCATTGTCCGTGAGTTTCAGTGGAGCGCAGGGCGGCACAGGAACGAGCAGTTTTGTACTGCCGCTTTCTAACTTGACTCCCACAGGCGTAGTTGTTTTCAGCTCAGATTTAGTCCTTACTTTGTCTAATCCAGCAAACCCAAGCGAATGTTCCAAGGCAGCGTCCCCTTTTTGTGGCACGGCAACCTTTGATTTTGGGATTGCCCAAACGTTGCAGAACGTCACTTCCTACTCTGTTTCACCTGCTTCTGCCGCTGTTCCCGAACCGAGCGAAATGGCTGGAAGCGCGATCGCGATCGGTTTTCTAGGCTTAGGTTGGTACTTAAAACGCAAATCTATCAAGCCACTTCTGTAGTGATAAAAATTTGGGGTTCACATGTAAAAAATTGCGCCACGCTGTTTCAAATCAACGACGGCAGCTTTTGTCAATCCCGAATTTTGACCAAACAGCGCTCTGGTAACGGTGGCACCAATCAAGTTTGTTTCTTGCAAATTTGCCCGACGCAGATCACAGTTGCCCAGATCGGCACCATAGAGATTTGCACCACTCAAATCAGCACTGTTTAGATCAGCACGACGGAGATTGGCATGGCTTAGAGAAGCTTCGCTTAAATTAGCGCCTTCCAAAACAGCAGCAGTCAAGTTTGCCCGACCCATCTCCGCCCGACTTAAATTCGCTTGCGTTAAATTGGCGCGGGTCAAGTCTGCATTCATCAGGGTGACACCCAGCGCATTTGCTCTAGTCAAATTGGCACCCACCAAATTAGCGTTATTCAGATTGGCACCAATTAATGTGGCTGACACCAAAAAAGCGCCAATTAGCCGAGCATCTTCCAAATTGGCATTGATTAAATTTGTCCCGGAAAGATCGGTGCTGATAAAATTAGCTCCTACAAGCTGGGCAGAGTGCAAATCAACCCACTTGAGGTCGGCTCCAGAAAAATCTTCAGTGGGGCGAAGTCCAACCAATCTTGCCAACTCAAAAAAGTCTTCAGTGTCTGCCTTCGCAACCAGTTGAGTCAAGTCGTGAAGCTTCTGTGAAGACTGATCGGCTGTCATATTTTGGTAGAACTGCCCAGAAAGGGTGGAGCTATAATCCATAACACTCCAATGGGGAACATTAGCAGAATCAACAGTATTAAGTAAATATCCTGAAATCTAGCTAAAAATATGCAATTGGTTGGGCGATCGCAAATCCAAATCTTTGCCGCCAAGTCATAACTTGTTTGCAAAGCTGAGATAAACCAAACCTGTTTTAGAACAGTCGACAACCTAGTTTTGGAAAACAACAATTCACCAATCAGCGTGAATTACCTAAATTCTAATTTCTTCTCAACAAGAATGGGTTCACTTTTGTGAACCCATTGATAAGTTATTTTAATAAAAAGTAATTGTAAAGCGGCAACAATCTACTTGCCAGTGAAGTTTTAATCTAAATTGCCCTGAGACCATAACTTAATTAATTGCTCAACCACTGCCCGTTTATTCGGACTCATCTCTGCACAAAGAGTTTCTTTCAATTGGGCGATAGTCGGTTCAGGTTTGGCAACTGCCACATTCTGCTCTGATCGACGAGAAAAACTTGGGTTAAAGGAACTGTGATGAGAACTTAGTGCGTGAATCTGAAGATGTGTCTGAAACATTGTTATGTCCTAGGGCTAATTTGATTGACTGAAAAACTACCGAATTTTGAAAGATTAATTTATCAACGTCTTGGTCTAGCAATGAACTTTATGCAGTATATCAACTGTCAGTTCTAAGTGGTTAATGGCTAAAGACCCAAAACTGAATGAATAGCCTTAGAAAGTCTTGAATTGCTGACTTGTAGAGCTTCGTGTTTCAACAAAACCATTAGAACGAACCTAACATCCCTTTATAGCGATGTCTCTAAGAAAACGAAATCTTTAAAGTCGATCGCTTGAATTCAAACTTTTCTCAGTCAAAGATCTATTTCTTTAAGGTTACGGGAAGCAGACTGCGATCGCCTCACCCATCAGGGGAAGCTAGCATAACCTTCTGGACTAGCTTTTTATCAGCTAATACCATTTTAACAACTGCTTTTGAAACGAAAAGTTTTAGGGACTTGTAAAGCTAGAGTTAGGGCACGGGCTGCCATAAAAATGGTTAGGGCAAACCACAAAAGATGGACGTTTTGCAAGAATCCAGCGATCGCGGCAATAGGAGCAAAACCGATTAATGTGGCAATCAACGCCGATTTTTGAATGATTTTAGCCTGCGTCAGTCCAAGGAAGTAGCCATCGAGCATATAGGCAATGGAGCCGAATCCAAGAATCCCCAATAGCCAGGGTACTTGGTCGCGAATCAGCTCCACGATTTCAGAATGATTCGTCAGCAGTCCAAATAGAAAGTTGGGCATTGCAATGAAGGCGATCGCAAAGGTGAGTCCTAGCCCTAAACTGGTCATCCCTGACACGCGAACCAGCAATGCGAGTTGGGCTAGATTATTTTTTCCGTAAAATACACCCGCCATGGTTTCGGTGGCAAAAGCCAGTCCATCAATAAAATAGGCGGCTAAGGACACCACTTGCAGCATTAAAGCATTTGCGGTCAGGACGGTTGTACCCATCGCGGAACTCAGATTTGTGAAGACGGCAAACGTAGACACGAAGGCAAATGTGCGAACGACGATCGCGCCATTGAGGGCAACTGAGGCTTTTAGTGCAGTAGCATCTAGCAATCTTTGGCGGAGATTGGGAATAGTATGGCGAAGGGTGCGATCGCGGCAAACCAGCCATGCGCCGACGAACAGCATCAAATATTGACTAACGGTGGTTGCGCTTCCTGCCCCTGCACTTTGCCAGCCCCACTGCACAACAAACAGATATTCCAATACAACCTTGCTGCCATTGCTCACGGCTGAAAGCAGTAGCACTTTTGAGCTTTGCTCTCGTCCTAAAAACCAACCCACTAGGGTCATATTCAGCAGCGTGGCAGGCGCTCCCCAAATCAAAGCGCTGTAGTAGGCTTGTCCTG
This sequence comes from Synechococcales cyanobacterium PMM_0083, assembly GCA_949127665.1. Taxonomy (GTDB): domain Bacteria; phylum Cyanobacteriota; class Cyanobacteriia; order Leptolyngbyales; family Leptolyngbyaceae; genus ULC077BIN1. The sequence continues at coordinate 8,848 of CASBQE010000226.1, read as the reverse complement.
CTGCTTTCACTTCGGCTGTGGCATTGAGTAATGCAAATCCGATGACCCGCAGCGGCTCTTGCAGCAAGACCATGCCAATGCCAGCGACCAAAGCAATTAGCCCATTGCGAAGCCCAATCAGCATCACCTCGTCGGGATCGTCTCGTCCGATCGCTTGAGCCGTCAGTCCCGTGGTGCCCATCCGCAGAAAGCCGAATGTCCAGTAAAGGTAGTTAAACAGCACGGTTGCTAGAGCGACTCCTGCCAACTGATCAATGTCTGGCAAGTGCCCCAAAAATGCCATATCCAGCAAACTTGCCAGGGGCACCATCAAGTTTGATAAGACATTGATCGCCGCCAAACGAAAGAATCGCTGATAGAAAACGCGATCGCCTTTCACCTTCAACGCTGACATATGTTGCCCCGCTTATCAATTTGCGCGTCCTTCCAAATAATCTGCTACTAAATTCCTCAGATCCAAAATGCCAGCAGTCAGGCTAGTGATATCTTGCCTATTGAGTGCAATCTGGTGAGCATTTACGTCTTGCTGGGCAGCAACTTGGTTGAGCTTATCGCCAACTTGATCAAGCTTATGGCTGACGGTGTTAAGAGTTGTCCGAATCTCTGCCATTTCTACATCGTGGCGAGAGATGACATTGTGATGGGCTGTCGTGATTTGCGTGAGTTCGTCTGTGTTCATAAGAATCAAAAGCGATCGCTGGCGGCAAATCTGATTTTAGCGCTTGAAAGCTGCTAATGAACGCGATGTGCAACTAGAACTACTCTGTCACACGCTGCTCGAACTGCAAGACGATTGTCAACTTGGCGAATCGTCGAACTGCCCTCATCCCCTAACCCCTTTTTCCAAAATAGAAGAAGGGGAACCGAAATCTCAAAGTCCCTCTCCCGCTCTGGGAGAGGGATTTAGGGCTTCGACGTGAGCGCTCAGCCGAACAGTGAGGGTGTAAAAGTGACATGCTGCCAATCAATCGAACTTTACTGAGTCGTCACCACTTCAGAGGGGAGGCGCTGGAAGGAAAGGCGTTCGTTTTCGCCAACATCGACAAAGATGGTGTCGCCATTGTGAAAGTCGCCGCGCAGAATCGCTTTGGCGATCGCAGTTTCCAGTTCCTTCTGAATCGCACGTTTGAGCGGACGAGCACCATACACGGGGTCGTAGCCGACTTCGGCAATGAAATCGATCGCTGCTTCGGTGAGCTTCAACGACATCTTGCGGTCTGCCAAACGTTTTTCTAGACGCAAAGTTTGCAGTTTGACGATGTTCCGCAGTTCGGATTTTTGCAAACCATGGAAGATGATGAACTCATCCACCCGATTGAGAAATTCGGGGCGGAACTGCGATCTCATCGATTCAACCACCCGGCTCCGCATTTCCTCATAGCGGTCTTCATCGCCTGCAATGTCGAGAATGTATTGCGACCCGATGTTGCTAGTCATGATGATGATGGTGTTTTTGAAATCCACTGTACGACCTTGAGCATCAGTAATCCGCCCGTCATCTAGCACTTGCAGCAGAATGTTAAACACATCCGGGTGAGCTTTTTCGATTTCGTCAAATAGGACCACGGCATAAGGGCGACGGCGGATGGCTTCGGTCAGTTGTCCGCCTTCGTCGTAGCCCACATAGCCAGGAGGCGCACCAATCAAGCGCGAGACGGCGTGTTTCTCCATATATTCAGACATATCGATCCGAACCATTGCTTCTTCGGTGTCAAATAGGTAAGCCGCTAGAGCTTTTGCCAGTTCGGTTTTGCCTACGCCTGTGGGACCGAGGAAGATGAAACTGGCGATGGGACGGTTGGGGTCGGCGAGTCCGGCGCGCGATCGCTGAATGGCATCGGCAACCGCAGTCACGGCTTCATCTTGACCAATCACCCGCTGGTGCAGTTCGTCTTCTAAGTGCAGCAATTTCTGCATTTCCGATTCCACCAGTTTGCTGATCGGAATGCCCGTCCATTTAGAAATGATTTCGGCAATATCGGCTTCGGTCACTTCTTCCCGCAGCAACGAGCCGCTCTTTTGGGTTTGAGCGGTTTGGGCTTCTGCTTCTTGAAGTTGGCGATTTAGATCCGCAAGGGTGCCATACTTCAATTCAGCCGCTTTATTCAGATCATAATCGCGCTCTGCCTGCTGAACTTCAAGATTGACTCGATCAATGGCTTCTTTTAACTCCTTGATCTGATCTCTGCCACCCTTCTCCGCTTGCCACTGAGCATTCAAACGACTCTGCTCTTCTTTGAGGTTTGCCAGTTCGCGATCTAACCGCTCTAAGCGATCGCCAGAAGCCAAATCAGATTCCTTTGCTAAAGACAGCTTTTCCATTTCCATCTGACGAACTTTGCGATCGATTTCATCCAGTTCTTCCGGCTTAGAGGTTTGTTCCATCTTCAGCTTGGCGGCGGCTTCATCCATGAGGTCGATCGCCTTGTCTGGCAGAAAGCGATCGCTGATGTAGCGGGATGACAGCACCGCCGCCGCAATCAGAGCGCTATCCAAAATAACTACGTTGTGGTGCAGTTCGTAGCGGTCACGCAATCCTCGTAGAATCGAGATCGTGTCTTCGACTGTAGGCTGATCAATAAACACTTGCTGAAATCGACGTTCCAAGGCAGCATCTTTCTCAATATATTTGCGGTACTCGTCCAAAGTCGTGGCACCAATACACCTCAGTTCACCCCGTGCCAGCATTGGCTTGAGCAAGTTTCCGGCATCCATTGCGCCTTGAGTGGCACCTGCGCCCACAACAGTATGAATTTCGTCAATGAATAAGATAATGGTGCCTTGGGCTTCCGTCACTTCTTTGAGAACTGCCTTTAAGCGCTCCTCAAATTCGCCTCGATATTTCGCACCCGCAATCAGAGAACCCATATCCAAGGCAATCAGTTTGCGATCGAGTAAAGATTCTGGAACATCTCGATTGATGATTCGCTGTGCCAACCCTTCGGCGATCGCGGTCTTACCTACACCGGGTTCCCCAATCAGCACCGGGTTGTTCTTCGTGCGGCGGGAAAGGATCTGAATCGTGCGACGAATTTCATCATCTCGCCCAATCACCGGATCGAGTTTGCCCTGCCTTGCCATTTCCGTTAGGTCGCGCCCGTACTTTTCCAGGGATTCGTACTTGCCTTCGGGATTGCGGTCGGTCACTTTTTGGCTTCCTCGAATTTGATCAATCGCCTGCTTAAGTTTCGTTTCATCCAGCTTGGATTCTGTGAATAACCCTTTACCAAAGCGGTCGTCTTTGGTAAAGCCTAGCAAAATATGCTCAATCGAAATCACTTCGTCGCCATACTGCTTGCGGTAATTGCCGGCGCGATCGAATAAGGTATCTAAACTGCGTCCCAAATAGACGCTGCCGCCTGCACCCGAAATTTTTGGCTGTTTGCGAATAAATTCTTCGGTGCGATCGCGCACCTGAGCGACAGGTATATTCAGCTTATTGAACACACTGCTGGCAAGTCCGTCTTGCTCCAACAGCGCTTTCATTAAGTGTTCAGATTCGATTTGTTGCTGCTGTGCCTGTTTGGCAACATCAGGCGTACGGGCGATCGCTTCCCACGCTTTTTCTGTAAATTGATTGGGGTCGGTCGGTTGCATAATGCCCCTTTGGATAACAGTTTTTTTAGGATTACTGTCTCTATTGTAGGGAAACGAACGCGATCGCCCAGATCGGTCTTCACACCATGCAATACAGGTATTTGTCGCCCAAATTTGCCGCCCAGTCTGCTGTTCAGGCTTCTCCTAGATCTCTTGCAGGCGTTTGCGAAATTCTTTGGCGGCGAGCAACGATGTGGGATGCTGCATAGATTCGGTCAGGAGTGCAATATCTAAACTAGCCAGCAGTTCACTCTGGGAAACAAGTTCATAGCCGTAGGTTTCCCAAAAATCAGCGGGCGTTTCTTCGCGCAGATGATAGAGCGTAAAGCAGCTATCCTGCCAAAACCAAACTTCTTTCACGTTCAAGCGATTGTAAACCTGTAGTCGGTTGATACCACCGCTCGTGACAACGACTTCGATCGCTAAATCTGGAAACTCCTTTTCCGTGCCGATGCAGTAGCTTTCATCAGGTTCCGTTCCCCCACGTTGGGTTTGAACACGAAATGTTGTAGAACCTAAGGGAACGTATTCGGTATTTGTTTCTTCAAAAAAAATCTCTAATAACGTTCCAATCCGGGTTTTCCCAGTTTCATGGCGACAACTGGGCGACACAATTTCCAAGATTCCATCTAAATAGGTGAGCCGAAATCCGGGTGCATCCTCCAGTTCAGTCAGCAGTGCTTCATATTGCTCCCAGGTCACACTATTGGTCAAATAGCGATCTTCCGAGTCCTTACTATGAAAAAGTTGCTTATCACTGATTATGTCCAGCACGGTCGCTAGCATCGATCGCTCCTTTGCCAGGAATGAATCCTCTCCACCTTGCACTACATCTCTGAATATAGATAGCGCTGCGAACGTGGAACGAATCGTGCATTTTAGCAAGCACCACTACGCTTAGTCAAAATTACAACAACAGTTTTGTAGATTAGAACCAAGTCATAGACAGGATGCCACTGAGCCTGATACCGAAGATCAAGCTGGACAACATCTTCAAAATCTTTGATCAAGGAACGACCACTCACCTGCCATTCGCCAGTCAGACCGGGCTTGACGTTCAAACGCTGCCAATGGTGAGGACTATACTTAGAAACCTCATCAGCAGTTGGTGGGCGGGTTCCAACTAAGCTCATTTCACCCTTCAACACATTCCAAAACTGAGGAAATTCATCCAAACTGGTTTTCCGCAGAAAACGACCCACTCGGGTAATCCGAGGATCATTTTCATTCTTGAAAATCAATCCTTTTGCCTCATTTTTGATTTGTGCCTTCAGGTCGTCTGCATTTTGCACCATCGAACGAAACTTATAGATGCGAAACGAATGCCCCATTAGCCCATAGCGTTCTTGAGAATAAAGGATCGAACCGGAACTGTCGAACCTGATAGCCAAAGCAACCGGGAAAAAGATCAATCCGAAAATTGCCAGCCCAATCAAGCTACCAATTATGTCAATAAACCGTTTAATCAAACAAGATGCCGACCGATGCGGAGTCCCTTGCTCGCAGGAGATAGATGCACAGGAATTTAAATCCCCTTCTGACACTGCTGACTGCATGGCTTCCAGTTTCGCTTTTGTGGTGAACAATGTGAATCCCGTAGAAATACGGATTCTATTTCACAACAATATAAGGGAATTTCAACAGCGTCGATACGTTAAGTTGAGGCACTATTCTAATCTTCTTGAAATCTTCATATAGTTTTATATTTGTGAAGAAATGATGAAGCGATCGCGACAGCTTAGTCTCCAAAGATATTCAAAAGCCTAGCTGGAAAGCATTTCAGGTTTTATCGTAGAATTACAGAGACGAATAATTCTTACTCAACAAAATAAGCTGAACAATGCCCTACGGTTTGCAAGCTTGTGAAATCAAGCATCTATCTAACGGCATACTTGTATTAAGTGATACGCAAGACTGTGCTTTAAACAACATTCTTGAAAGAGCAATTTTTTGGAGGGAGGCTTGAAAACTTCCTTGATTCAGCCCAAAACTTTACTTTGACAATCCTCTAAGTCGGGGGATCAGTTGCTCAAAGGCTTTGCCGCGATGACTGATGGATCGCTTAATTTCAGAGGACATCTCAGCGAAGGTTAGCTGATGAGCGGGACTGTAGAAAACGGGATCATAGCCAAAGCCACCGATTCCTTGCGGCGATCGCAGAATTTCACCCAAACAAAATCCTTGGGCTTGGAGTGCAATCGTGCCGTCTGGACGCGCGATCGCAATCACACAAGTGAACTGAGCCGCCCGGTTCGATTCACCTTCTAATTCCTTGAGCAGTCGCGCAATACAAGCAGCGTCGTTCTCTGAATAACGAGCCGAAAAAACGCCCGGTGCGCCTCCCAAAGCTTCCACTTCTAGCCCAGAATCATCCGCGATCGCCCATTCTCCCATCGCTAAGGCGACCTGAGAAGCTTTTAAACAGGCGTTTTCGGCGAAGGTCGTGCCCGTTTCTTCTACTTCCAACTCGGTTGGTTTTAAGCGTATCTCCCAGCCTAAATCGATAAGATGGGCTTGCATTTCTGTTAGTTTGCCTGGGTTTCCGGTTGCTACCACCAAAATTGTCATCCAAAGTTCCTTTTTATCGGTGAGGTGAGCGGACAGCCTTTCCAGAGTTACGCCAAAACGGGAGCCATTCCAGCAACTTGGTCATGAAATGCTTGCCAGTCCAAAACTTGGTCGAGTAGCGCCTCGTAGCCCATTACGTTTGGATGCAGTCCATCTTCTGTAATGCGATCGCCAAACCATTGACTTTCCTGCGACTGCCAATCAGAAAACACATCCAGGTAAGGAATTTGCCTTGCTTCACAGGCTAAGCGCGTCGCCTCTTTATAGCGCCACTGATCCGCATGATTGTAGTAGAGGCAATTGAGAAAGGGCATCTTTGATTCATCCACAGGCACCATGCCTACAAACAGCACCGGACATAGCTGCACTGCCTGATCTAACAAACGCTCCATTTCAACAGAAAACAGGTCGAAATCGGTAAAATTGCGCCCATCTGGGCGAGAGAGCCGTGCCGAATCATTGGTGCCTACCGATAAAATCAGCAGGTCGGGGACTCGATTTCGCAATTCGCCCCGCAGCCGAAATTCACTTTCCAACCGAGTCGCAACCTGTTGCACTCCATCTCCACGAACACCCAAGTTGTACAAGGCATGCCCCAAACTGCCGGGGATCATCCAACTGCGCCGCAGTCGTTCAATCCAGCCGCCCCCAACTGGGTCACCAAAGCCATAAATGATGCTGTCTCCAACTGCAATAATCTTCAATGGTTGCGTTGCTTTTTGAAGAGTAAGAACGTTAGCAGTCTGCATTGAGTAGTTCAGCGTTGGGAACTCAAAAAATCAAGTATTTCAAAAAATCAAATATTTAATTATGGAGAACTGTATCATCGGTTGCATAACTTTGCCAAGCTTGACAAATAAACACCCAGCTACATCTACCTTAACAAATCAAGCTGAGATGTATTGGTGTAGTATGTGCAGAGTATTGCTAAGCCCACGTTGCAATGATCCACTGGCTGCCGTTTATCAGGTAAAACACGCCCACAATCAGCAAAGCAACACTGGCAAGCCGAATGATGGTGTTGGAGTGAAGCAACAAAGTCCGGGTTTGTTTGGCGAGTCCGGTGAATAAGCTAGCCAGAAAAATAATGGCAGTATAGCCAAAAGAGTAACTGATCATCGTCAGTGTGCTTTGCCATTGCGAACCTGTTGCGGCGGCGGCGGTTAGGACTGAAATCATAATCGGGCTAGTGCAGGGAGAACTGACGAGCGCGAAGGTAATTCCCACCCCATAAGGACCGATGAGAAACGATGTGATGAGCGCCTGGAGCCGCGATCGCCGAGACATTTTTTCCCTAAGTTGAACCGCATTGCCGCCCGTTCCGGTGGGTGAGGTGAAGCGGTTTAAGCGCAACCGAGGAATTGGCACAACACCGACCAAGCTCAACCCCATCAGCACAATAATTGCGCCCACAGCGACCTGAATATATCCGCGAAACTGAATCAGAATTAGACCTGCCGCTGAGGAAAATAGCCCCAGCAAGCTAAGAACGGTGACGACCCCCAAAACAAAGGAACCTGCCTTAAAGAAAGCATCTCGGCGGGAAGTGATTTCGCGGGTGCCGATGTAGCTTAGGTTAACGGGCAACAGGGATAAAATGCAGGGAGAAATGCTGGCAACTAAGCCACCCAAAAACGCCAGTCCGATCAGCGCCAATGGATGATTAATCTGATATTTGTGTTGAGTAAACCACTGTTCGTAGCGATCGCCAATCCAAAACGCAAACTGCTGGAGTGATTGATAGACCGAGCTTTGGATTAATCCATCCAGGAGTAAAGCTAGGGCGATCGCACCTACAAACAGCATGATCAGCAGCAGTAGATGCTTTGAGTGTGGAATTGAGCGATTGGGTAATTTGGACAGTTTGACACGAGCCATAACAATTTAGTCTGCGAACAGCAACAACACATTACTTTTCAAACTGCTGAGAGCCTTGATAGCCAGAGAGAGCCGCCAATTCTTCCAGCGATTGCAGCCCCCGATAAAGCTGTCCATTCATTTGCCAGGTGGGATAACTGCTGACCTGCGCCTGGGCACACTGTTCTGGCTGAGCATTTTTCCCTTGCGGATCACACTCTACCACCTGCAATTTAGCGACGGCTGCGCCAAACAATGCTTGCTGTCGGTTGCAATAAGGGCACCAATAGGTTGTATAAAGCTTTGCCCCTTGCTGATTGAGATGATCAACCAAGGCAAGAGTGGCAGGAGAAGCCGACGCGCCATTTGCCGAGTCAACCGTGGTAGAGGTGCGCTGTGCCGTGCAGCCTGATCCCATCAGCAGTAGCGCGATCGCCGCCATTGCCGCCACCCGCGATTTCCGTAGAGATTGTTTCACGAATCGCCGCTTCTTGTTAACTAACCCTAACTCTTGAATGCCCTTCAAGTCCATTTGAACGTCTTTCATCCTACCAACAGCACCAGTAACAACTGCAAGCCTCAACGCACTTGATTCACTTAATTGCAACTATCCTCAGTTGTATCCTAGTCAGCGCGATAAAACAGTGATTCTCCTCACCCGCTCAGTACGTTCTCACACTATTCTTCCCATTCGTCACTCGCCATTTGTCATTCGCAATTCGCAGTTCCTCACTCGCCATTTGTCATTCGCCATTTGTCATTCGCCATTTGTCATTCGCCATTTGTCATTCGCCATTTGTCATTCGCCATTTGTCATTCGCCATTT
>CASBQE010000225.1 GCA_949127665.1 Synechococcales cyanobacterium PMM_0083 | reverse complement strand
CGATCGCGGTTTTAGTTAAAAGTGCGATCGCGATTGGGAAGAGGAATGCGATCGCGGGGAAAGCAAAGAGCGCGATCGTCAGAGCATTAGCCACCCTTAAAAATGAATGCGACGATAGATTTCGGTCAATGGAAGTTCTACGTTCACGCTGTGCAGGACGATCGCCTGCTCAAGCTGGGAGTGAACCTGCCATTGCCAGCGATCATTACTATTGCGATCAAGATTGTGATATTGCTCAATATAGGGTTCAGTTTGGCTGACCAGAAGATATTCACAAAAGCTGGTAAGGGAGCGATATTTTCTGAACTTTTCGCCCCGATCGTAAGCTTCAGTCGAGCGCGACAAAACCTCGACAATCAGTAAAGGATTAAGAATCTCATCATTGCGATCGCCATTAAACTCTGGTGCGCCATTCACCATCATCAAATCGGTGTAGGTGCCACACTGATAGTCAGGAATCCAAACTCGCAAATCGCTGCTATACAAACGAAAATCGGTGTCTCTCAGCAAAAAACCCAAGTAAATTAAAAAGTTGCTGGCGATCGCGCTGTGCACTTCAGAACCTCCCGGCATCGTAATAATCTCCCCGTTGCAGTATTCATGACGTTCTAGGTTGGTTTCTTCCATTGCCCGATACTCGTCTACTGTGAGGCGATCTGTTATTACATCTGGGAGACTGGTTTGAGCAAAAACCACAATCAGACCTCTTGAATATACTTAGCGCTAGGACTATTATCCAACGTCGAGATCAAGAATCGCCAACGAATCAGATTACTCCATGACATCTGCGATCGCGATTGGGAAGAGGAGTGCGATCGCGCTTTACAGATACTTTGTGACCACACAGTCGAGTCGTTGAGGTTTGGCAAGGGCGATCGCGTTAGTTTGTTTTAGGGCAAAATAATCACCTAAATCGAGTTTTACAAATCATCAAGCGTCTAGCAGAAATTGTTGCTCAGCCAGAGATTTAGCCCAGCTTCTAAATCAGCCATTATTCTTATCCTTCTCCTAAATCTATAAAAGTTTCATTAACAATACTGAATTGCTGGTAGTTATGCGCTAAAACATGATTGGCGATGATTTCGCAACAGCAGTATAACCATTTGACATCTATCTCAAGAAAGGGATTTTCATGCCAGAGGGAATACAAAACCAAGCGCATCTGGGTCAAGGATGGGCATTTCCATTGCGAGTGACAGTTCAAGGCGGCGTGCAAATTAGCGCCACAACTCGCAACATTGAAGAATCGATTCAAATTATTCTACGAACTCAGCTTGGAGAGCGCGTCTATCGTCCTGATTTTGGTTCTCGGTTGGCAGAGTTGGCATTTGCGCCGATGAATACCCAAACCTTGCTGCTCTTACGCTTGTACACTCAGGAAGCGTTGGAAAAGTGGGAACCCCGGATTGTGCTAGATGATATTCGTGCTGATCCTGATCCGGTGCGCGGTCGGGTGGATATTACGATCGCCTACCATCCCAGAGACAGCCACGAGACCCGCAGTTTGGTTTATCCCTTCTACTTGCAGCCCGTCAGCTAAAAAGTTCGGAGTCAGGAAGAGTTTTGAATTTTGTTTCTCACCCTTCGCCATTCGCCATTCGCCATTCGTCATTCATTTCCCCACCCATGGAATTTGATTTTTTACCCAAGCTGCCAAAATCCGACTTAGACGATCGCACCTTCAAGGATCTGGTAGATGAGTGCATCCTGAGGATTCCGCGCTATTGCCCAGAGTGGACAAACTATAACCCCGGCGATCCGGGGATTACTCTAGTAGAGCTATTCGCCTGGTTGACCGATCAAATGTTGATGCGGTTTAACCAGGTGCCCCGGCGCAACTTTGTCGTATTTTTAGAAATGTTGGGAGTACAGCTACAGGCAGCCGCCGCGGCACGAACTGAACTGACATTTTACCTAAGTGCAGAGCTACCGCAAGCTTACCAAATTGCCGCCGGAACCGAGGTTGCTACGCTTCGGACTGAGACGGAAGTAGCGATCGTCTTTAGCACCGATCAGCCGCTCGTCATTGGCAAGCCGCGAATTACTCAATTTCTCACCGCAGAACGGACGGAAACTGCACCGCAACTGCTGCGCGATCGCTTAACAAACCTGTGGACTCAACAAACCGACGGCAGTTGGGAAGGGCGAGAACAGTCTGTTTTTGCAGAACTTCCCCAGCCAGGAAACTGTTTTTATCTCGTACTCGATCCCAATCAGCCCATCGAGGGCAATGTATTGGCGCTGAAACTGCGAGGAGAAGCGGCAACCTCCACAGGCATTAACCCCGACCATCCGCCGCGTCGTTGGGAAGCGTGGAATGGGCAGGGGTGGCAATCGGTGTTGCTGCAAGAAGTGGACGATAGCACACGGGGGTTTAGCTTTGATGATATTGGTCAACCTGCCCTCAACCCGATTCAGGAAGCAGATGTAGTCCTGCATTTGCCGCTCCAGTTCCCAGCGACTTATTTTGCAACTTACCAGGGGCGCTGGTTGCGCTGTGTGTATACGCCGCCGGACGGACTGCAATCTGGCTATAACCGATCGCCGCGACTGGTGGGTTTTTCCATCCGAGCGATCGGGGGCACGGTCACCGCCAGCCAATGCACGTTGATTTACGATGAACTGGTTGGCAAGAGCGATGGCACACCAGGGCAAACCTTTGAACTGCAAAGTCGCTCAATTTTACCGCGCCATACCGGAGAACACTTGCTGGTGATGCCACCCAATGGATTACCAGAACTGTGGCAAGAAGTAACTGATTTTGCTGATTCGGGCGCTCAAGACCGTCATTACACCCTGGATTCTTTGACTGGAGTCATCCAGTTTGGTCCACTGATTCGAGAGCCTGCCCAATTGCGGGAACAGGTGCAGTTTCGCGCCAGAACGCAGGTGAACGGGGAAAGCGCTTTGCAGGTAAGGGATCAGGCGATCGCGTTGGAAAACCTAGAACGGCAGTATGGCGCGATTCCAGCGAAAGGGTCACTCCTGCGGATGGCAGCCTATCGCACGGGAGGTGGGCAACGGGGCAACGTGCAGCGAGGCACATTACAAATTCCCAAAACGGCGGTTCCCTACGTCGATCGCGTGACCAATCATAGCGCCGCTTACAATGGCGCAGATGCAGAATCGTTGGAAAATGCAGTGATTCGGGTGCCGCGACTGCTGCGATCTCGCGATCGTGCCGTTACCCCCGAAGACTTTGAAACCCTGACGCTGCAAGGGGGCGCTGGAGCCGTAGCGCGAACCTGCTGCCTGCCCCAATCTACCAGCAACCCCAAACCGGGCGTGGTCAATCTGCTGGTAGTGCCCCAAGCCAACACTGAGGGGATTCAGCGCAGTGAAGGCATTCATCCCGATCAATTAAGGCTGACCCAACCGCTCAAAGAGCAAGTTCTCGCTTATTTAGACGATCGCCGCCTGTTGGGAGTTCAAGTGCAGCTTCAACAACCCGATTATGTCGGGGTCTCCGTGCAGGCAGAAGTTGGGCTAGACCCAGAATATAATCATCCCCAAGCACAGCAAGTGATTCTTCGCAGTTTGCAGGTCGCCCTTTATCGGTTCCTCAATCCGCTCACAGGCGGACTAGGCGGCAAAGGATGGACATTCGGCTGCCCCGTCTACCCATCCGACATTGTTAGCCTGCTCCAGCAGACCGTCGGAGTCCGCTATTTAGGAGCTATCTTGCTGTTTGAACTCCGCCCGCAAGGAGACACCTGGATTCGTTCCCTCTCTTCCACCGGCATCGTCGATCCCGGCTCCCTTGGGCTGATCTGCTCCTGGGCAGACAACCGCCTGCGATCGAGCCATGCGATTAGTTTGATTGGATGACTCTAGGTGGCACTAGGTGTCAGGTGCCAGGTGTCAGGTGCTAGAAGAGCTACTCTGAAATCTCCTTCCCCTTTTTTTTTCTCTTTATCCCTATGCCCCGTTCTACTCAAGCCATTAGTTTAATGCTCACGCCAATGCAAATTTCGGAGGCGTTGCTGACGGATGCAGGGTCGCAACCGGGCAGTTGGATGGGGACAGACGCGATTCGTGAAACGATTCCTACGGGAATCGCCTCTAATCTCAACCTGGTGATCCGTCCGGGGGAACCTAGCGAAATGGTGGTGCAAATCCGCAACTTGGGCGATCGCAGCCTAGAGCTTAGTTTGCAGGTGGAAGGAAATTTTCCCCAGGAGTGGTGTCGGATTGGCACTGAAGGCGCTGAAGTCCTTGCAGGGCAGCAAACCGAAGCGGTGCTGTACTTTCAGATTTCACCGGATTTTTTTGAACAGCACCAGTCATTGCATCCCCAAGAAACCCTAAAGCTGAACTATCAAGGGCACTTCTCGGCTCACACTACAGAACATGACACTGGGCGCAGGCAGGCTGAAACGGCTGCTTTCAATCTCTACATTCGTCCCCATACGTTGTATCCCAGCTTTTTGCCTGCCATCTATGGAGAAATTGATTTTGTCGGGCGGTTTCTCAAAATTTTTGAACAAAGCTTTGAGCCTGCTGTTCAAAGCCTGGATACTCTCTGGGCACATTTAGACCCATTGACCGCCCCCACTGCGCTGCTGCCTTTTTTAGCCCATTGGGTGGGGTGGTCGCTGTTGCCCACTCTCAGCCTAGAGCGGCAGCGTTATCTAATTCGCAATGCGATCGAGATTTATCGCTGGCGCGGCACCCGACGCGGAATGCGGTTTTATCTCCATTTGGCAACCGGGTTGCCTCTAGATCACCATTTGCCAGAAGATGCCAAACACATTGGCATTACAGAATTCTTCAGTCCAGGCTTTGTGGCAGGGGCGGCGCACATTGGAGAAGATGCCATTTTGGGGGGTGGGCGACCGTTTTATTTCACGGTTCATCTGCGCCCAGATGATGTGAGCCAAATTGATGAAGCGCTAGTGCGGACTGTGATTGAGCAGGAAAAGCCTGCCTTTTGTACCTATGATTTGTTTGTGCAGCCGTCCGCGATCGTTTTGGAGCCTTAACTATGCTGAAACAACCCCCTTCTTTGCCGATCGAACCGTTTAAGCGGCTTCAAGTCAATGACGGCTTGCTGCTAACGGCGGAACGGTGGCGGCTTGCCCATGAGTATCACCGCAAACGGCAAAATGTGCATTATCAATCGCTCAACCAGGCGGGAATTGTCAGCGGTTTAGGCGTTTGCTTGATTCCGGCTCCAGACGAGATTGCGCCGGATCATCGGGATCAGCGATGGCTGCAAATTCAACAGGGGGTGGCGATCGACGGCTATGGCAATCCGATTGTGGTGCCCCAAGCGATCGCCTTTCGGATTGCCTCACCCGCGCCCTTAACGGGTGCGCTCACCATCTACGTCACCCTGCGGTATGTTGATCCTGATCGGCTACAAGGATATAGCGATCGCGACCTCGTTCAAGAAACCTTTCGGATTGATGAAACCAGCACTCCATCCAGCCGCGACGAAGTCGAACTGTGCCGAGTGCAACTGATTCCTGGCGATGTGCGGCTGATTCCCGCTACCGACGTATTTTACCCAAGCGCCAACACCCTCGATTTAAGGCATCGCCAATTAGCGCAAGCCCGCCCCATGCAGCAAGTCTGCGTTGCTCAGGTGATTACAGAGGCAGATAGTCGCGTGGACGAAACCGTGACCTATTCTCTGCAATCGTTGCTGCGATCGCTGCCAGCGCAGTATCCGATCATGGAGGGAATTGCGATTAAGCCGATCAATCTTGCCCTGACTGATGCTGTGAGCTTTCCTGTCGATCTGCTCTATTTCACCCGTCAGCAGTTTCTGACGCTGAATGCCTCCGAAAAACAAACCTTGCAGCAGCATGTTGCCACCGGAGCCACAATCTTGGTAGAAACGTCACTAAAAGAATCAGAAATTGCTGAGTTAGGGTTGATTCGGCAGCAGCTACAAAGCGCGATCGACAGCTTTGTCGAAGAGCCAAACACCGCCCAAATGCAGCGAGATGTAGCAGCGGAGCTAACTGCCGTGGAAGCGGCTTTGAATAAACAAATTCAGGACATTGCCCTAACCCTGCAAGCAGTTGCCCAAGAAATTGGCATTCCTGTTGACACAGCGGGCACTATAGCGCGCGATCATCCCCTGCGATCGCCCTTTCTGTTCGCCCAATTCCCCAGTGTCGAAGGGTTTCCAGTTCAACTATTTAATTGGGGTGGGTTGGTGCTCTCGATTGGTTCTCTATCCCAAGCGTGGGGCTTAGATGAGGCGCTTTCTCTATCCCGTGAAACCATTCGCACTGCCCAAGAGATGGGCATCAACCTGCTGCACTTCTCCTGGGAAAGACGACAGTTGATCCAGTTACAAATGAACGGCGAGGGGCGAGGGGCGAGGGGTGCGGAAACCCCCTGATTCGTGACTTTTAACGCCTGTCTCCCGACCCCTAACCTTTTCTCCAAAAAACGCTATGTTCAAAAAACTTAGGCTGGGTCTTAAATTTATTGTGGTGCTGGCGATCGTGTTTCTCAGCGGCATTTTGCTCAGCGGCGTGTTGCTCTCTTCCACCGCCCATCGACAGGCAGAACAACAGGTTTCGGCTCAAGCAACCTTGTTGATGGAAATGGTCGATGCGGTTCGCGCTTACACCAACAATCAAGTACAGCCTTTATTTGCAGATCGTTTGGATTCTTCAGCTACCTTTATTCGTGAATCCATTCCTTCCTATGCCGCACGAGAATCCTTTGAGTTCCTCCGCAAACGTTCAGGATTCAGCGATTATTTTTACAAAGATGCGACCCTCAACCCCACCAACTCGCGAGATCTTGCCAATGAGTTTGAAGCAGAACTGGTGCAGAAATTTCGCCAGAATTCCGATTTGCAAGAAATGTCCGGGTTTCATGAGGTAGCGGGCAAAAATTTATTTTATGTTGCTCGTCCATTGGCGATCAAGCAACAAAGCTGCCTGGAATGTCATAGTACTCCTAGCCGCGCCCCTAAGAGTCAACTTGCCACCTATGGCACAGACCACGGGTTTGGGTGGCAAATGAACCAAATTGTGGCAACCCAAACGATATACGTGCCGGCTGAGCAAGTATTTCAGAGCTATCATCATCAGCTTTTTCTGATGATGGCGGTGTTTGCGGGGATTTTTGCCATTGTTTTGCTGGTGATTAATACGCTGCTGAACCGGATGGTGATTCAGCCTATTGTGCCCATGGCGCGGCTGACTCAAAAAATTACGCAGGATCAATATGGGGCGCATGAAGCTGGGACGGATGAAGCCGAAGAGGCTGATTTGAGAAAACTAGATAAAGTAGCGCGGCGATCGGATGAACTCGGTCAACTCGCAGGACTGTTTCGCCAAATGATGAGTGTGATCTCCGATCGCGAACAGTCTATGAAGCAGTTGGTCGAAAAACTGCGGTACGAAACAACCCACACCAAACAAGCGATGGCAATGGTCACGCGATCGCCCAGCAGCAGCAATGTGACTGATTTAATTCAGCGATCGCGGCGATCGCGGCGGCAGTCCGACCCTCAACCGCAAAATCTACCCGCCCTGCTGCTATCAGTGCCTGTTTTTCAATCTTTTAACACCGAAGAAATTGAGCGCTTAATTCAGCTTGGCTACCAAATTCAATTTGATAGCCAAGAAGTCATTTGTCGTGAAGACGAATCCGGCAACACGTTTTACATCATCCTAGAAGGGAGCGTTGAAATCTACGTGAACACATTGCAAAAATCCTTAAGAACCCAAACCGATGGCTCTTTCTTTGGCGAACTATCCTTGCTATTGGGCATTCCTCGCACCGCCACTGTCCGCGCTTTAGAACCCACCGTTCTGTTTGCGATTAATCAAACCGGATTCCAAACCCTATTGCAAGAGCATACTGGACTGGCAGAAATTATCGCCAATCAGCTAAGCGAGTATAAAGCGGAACTAGAGCAACGCCAAGCAAGCCTCCGCAGACACGGCTTGCTCAACGATGAAACCACCTTTGCCCAAAATCCAGTTAACTGGATTCGCGATCGCTTCAACCAGATATTTGGAGTGTAAAAAGATAGGGATCAGGGGTTAGGTGTCAGGTGACAGAGATGAAGCTAACACTCTGTACCTCGCACTGGGTAATCCGTCCCTTGCATCTCGCCGTTCGCCATTCGCCATTCGCCATTCGCCATTCGCTATTCGCACCTCTTATGCTCAAAGACCTGATTCGCATTCAACTCTCAACCAAAGAAATCACCTATCAGCCGGGGGGAATTCCCGCTACTTTTGAGATAGCTGTGGTGAATCAGAGCGATCAATTTGCTTCTTTTCAGTTAGACATTCAGGCGGCAGGGGTTGATAGTCATGCAAACGCCTATTGGTATACTGTTTCGCCGGATATATCTACCAAAAATCCTCCCGGCGATCGCACCCAATTTTCGGTTCAAATCATCGACAATCCTAAACCCGGTTTTGTCGGCTTGATGAACCTGACCGTCCGCATTTTTTCGATGGATTTGCGGCAAGAAGAACGCCAGATTTTGCGCCTGCTGCTGCAACCAGGAACAGCCTATGTGCCGCTCAAAATCGCCTTGCCTGTCCGCACTTTTCAGGTGCAGCCCGATGAATTGGTCGAAATTCCGGTTGAACTAGAAAACCCAGAACATTTGTCGGCGGAAGTGGTGGTTCACTGCACGGGTATTCCGCTCAATTGGTTTACCGAAGGTTCAGAGCGGCGCTTAAAACTCACTCCAGAAGGGAAGGCAAAAACGAGTTTTCTCTGTCGTATTCCCAATCTAGCGGATGCTCCCTGCCAAACCTATCTGTTTGCGGTAGAGGCAAACCGCCCCAACGAACCGACTTCTGCCGCCAATGGCAGCCTTTATGTGCTGCCAGCAGGGAGTGTTGATGTTCGTTGTGCCCTTTCCGAGCAGCAGATGCCGCGCCAAGGTGCCTGGTTGCCAAACTGGAAGCAAACTCAGGTCACTTACCCAATCCACTTTATCAATCAAAGTAATTTGCCGCAGCAGGTGGCGATCGCGGTGCAGCCCCAAGACAAGCAGCCAAAGTGTCAACTTGAGATTATCCCCGACCAGGCAGATTTGCCGATGAATCAATCCGCTCAGCTTGATTTATTGGTCACCAAGCGGCGGCACTGGGTGGGTTTTTCTCAAACATGCCTGTTTGAAACCAAAGCCAAGCTGTCCGATCCTCGGCTAGAAGTACGCAACAACACCCAATTGTTGCGGTTAACTCTGCATCCAGTGCTGCCAGTTTGGCTGCAAGCGGTGAGCCTGTTTGGGTTGCTATCGCTGCTGTGGTGGTCTTCCTGGCTCAATCCACGTAACCCCTTCTGGGGACACGTTGCCCCGCTGAACTCGGTGCAATTTAACGGCGTGGGAGACAAGATGATTAGTGGTTCTGATGACCAATCGATGATTAGCTGGCGCACCGATGGCTTTGAGAATCCCTTGATTAATCAGAATATTGGAACGATCGCCAAAACTGAGAAAGCGGTGCGGGTAGTGCGCTATCGCCCGATTAATAACGATCTGGCGGCAGCTGGTTTAGAAAATGGCGAAATTCAGCTTTGGAAATCTACTGTGGGCGATCGCCAGCCGCTGCAAACCTTTTCAAACCAATCGGACGATCGCGTCTTTGATCTGCTGTTCACGCCAGATTCGCGTTCCCTTTTCAGCGGTCATGGCAGTGGGTTAGTGGTGCAGTGGAGCCTAGACCCCAACATTGCATCCATCCAGCCGACGAAGCAACGGCAAAAACAGATGGGATTTGCCGTCAATGCCCTCAAGTTGGTGGGTGACCGTGGCAGTCATTTAGCGATCGCCGGACGGTTTAACCAATTGGTGCTGTGGGATCTGAAAAAAGATACGGTGCGATCGCTTAAGTATGGAACTAGCAGTGAAGCCAACTACATTCTCAGCCTTGCGACTGCTGCCGCTAAACCCTATTTGCTCGCTAGCGCCGACAATCAGGGAACCATCAAAATTTGGAACCTGCGTTCTTGCCTCAACAGCACCGCAGAGTGCCCCGTAGTGGATGAGTGGAAACCGGACAAGGTCGTTCATTCGGTGGCGTTCAGTGCAGATGGGTGCTATTTGGCGAGCGCTGGCGGTGATGGTCGCGCCATGCTGTGGAGCTTAACCACACGCGGCGATCGCTGGGGTGAGGCGATCGCTGGCAATGTCCTCGATCAATCGAGCAAATCGATTAATTCAGTCGATGTGATCCGATCAAAAGATGACATCCTAATAGGCACAGGTAGCGACGATACTCAAATCAATCTATATCGAGTGAAGCAGTCTCGCTCCGACTGTCAATAGGGCTGATGTGAGCAGATGGTGAGAGAGGACTGAAAAACATGGTTAGTGGACGGCATGACTTAATCTCGACCTCCGATCCAGAGTCGGTGGGGCAAAATGGCAGCGGCGAGATCAGCGCGATCGGTGAAAGCAGTATCCAAGCGGTGGCTCCTGGAAAACCCTTAGCGGTGATTCTCAACTCCTCTGGCAAAGAAATGGTGACTCCTGGCTCGGTGTTCAGCTTCAGCGTCACCATCTCCAACAAAGGCAAACAGAGCGCAATTATTGATGTTTCCATTGACGATCGCTCAACCCTCTTGCAGCAGTGGTGCCTATCCCTACGAGAGCGACTCGCTTTAGGACCGGATCAAAGCGGGGAAGTCGTTTTCCCCATTCGAGTGCCCATCGATGCGCTCCCAGGACTCTATCCCTATCTGGTGGTGGTGGATGCTCAAGAACACTACCCCGAAGACACTCCCATTCAGTTTGCTCAGCAAATTCAAATTTTGCCTGCCACGCAGGATACGGTTCATACCAGTGACCCCACCTTTGCCTTACAGCCCGCCACCAACCCCACTAAACTGGCGGTGATTCAACCCGGAGGAGCGCTACCTGTGCAAGTGTTGGTGCATAACCGCAGCGATCGCGTCGATCGGTTTCGGCTCATCTGCACCGACTTACCGCGCACCTGGTTTTTCATCACCTACCCTCAAGGAATCCAGGGTTCGGGCTTGGTCGTCAATGCCGATAGCCTCAATCTAAATCCGGGTGAGCAAAGCCTGATTTCTTTAGTGATCACGCCTCCCCTCAATGCCCTAGCCGGAACTTACATTCCCACATTGCGGCTTTATTCCGAAAATAGCCCCGAACTGGCGCTGCTAGATTTAGTCTATATCCAGGTGCCGCCCACCTATGTACTTCAGGTAGAACTTCGTACCATGATTAGCCGAGTGCGACGACAGGCAGGGTTGTATCAGGTGCGGCTGAACAATACGGGCAACACTCGGCGGGATGTGCTGCTGCGAATTAACAATCTGGATGAAGATGACCTTTGCACCTATGCCCTAGACCATACCCAGGTGCAAATCGCCCCGAAAGAAGTAGTGGGCGTGGGCTTGAAGGTGCAGCCCAAGAAATGGTGGCGACGACCGATTTTTGGGGGCGGACGGGTTTTGAACTTCAGCGTTGACCTGGAAGATGCTCGGCAGTTACCGTTGACGGTCGATAACCTCCCTGGTTTTTTGCTGTGGGAAGCGCGCCCTTGGTGGCAGTTTTTGCCGCTGTTGCTGCTGGCTATTTTAACGCTGCTGGCGATCGCCTATCTGCTTTGGTGGCTGCTGTTTCGAGTACCGCCTTTTCCCAAAATTGCCCAGTTTTTCTCAGAAGATGCTTCCTACGCAGCGATCAATCAAGATGCGGTGCGGTTGGGCTGGCAAATTAGTGACCCCGATCGCTTACAATCCCTCAAAATCACCGGGCTATCACCTGAAGGCGCACTGCTCACCCGCCCAGAAGTCTATGACTTTAGCCAGGGGATGCCCTCGGTGTTGCAACCCTTCTGCACTCAAACTCCAGTCGCGCTGGACTGCCGCAATATCCGCACCAGCGCCCGCAAGCCGGGAACCTATCAGTTTGAAATGGTGATGTCGCCCAAACCCGGACGGGGGGCAATGCCTGAAACTGCCAAAACTAACCCCGTGACGATCGCTGCCATTCCCCAACCTCAAATCCTCAGCCTTACCTCCACTCAGCCTGTTTATCAAGAAATCAGTCAGGCGGGTGTGCGTCCTGGTGCTACGACTTCTGCCAGCGCCAAACAAGCGGAGATTCGGCTGAATTGGGCGATCGCCAATCCCAATCAGTTGCAGTCATTGCAACTCACCGGACGCACTCCAGAAGGCACGGTCATTAGTCCCTCTAGGCAATATGACTTCAGTCAAGGAGTACCTGCCCCACTCAAAGAATTTTGCGTTTTGAAAGAGCAGTTGATTTGCCAAAACGTGCCCACCAATGCTCGAAAGCCCGGAGACTATCTGTTTGAACTGGTTGCAATTCCTAACAAGAATCTCAACGCCAAACCAGCAGTTAAAAAAACTGACCTGATCAAAATTTTGCCTAAGCCCTCGCGCATTCTAGAGTTTAAACTCAATGGCAAAACTGCCTCGGCTAAATACGTGATCCCGATTCTGCCCAACCAACCCATACCCGGATTGCTGCTGTCTTGGCAAGTGGAAGGCAGCCAAGGGACTAAGGTGGAGCTACTTCCGGCTCCCGGCAGTGTGCCCTTATCCGCTAGCATTCCGCTGATTTTAAGTCCTAAACCGGGCAGTGTCACGGTGATGCTGCAAGTGACGAGTCCGAGTGGGCAGCAAGTGATGCGCTCGGTTACGTTGGAGACGGTTGACCCCACAGACCCCGCTGCCGCAACTGCCGCTGCCGTTGCTAAGGCGATCGCAGCCTCCCAAAAACAAGCGGGTCAACCATCGGGCACCGCCCCCCCTGGACAGCCCGGTGGCGCTCCCGGACTCACCGCTCCAGCTTCCTCTGCACCTGGCACTTTGTCGCCGATTGAGCTACCGCCCCAGTTCGATCGCCGCTAGCAGGTCAAAACTGCCAACAACGTCCCTCTCTAAGCTTTTAACCCGAACTCCGATTAGATAGGGTGCTTCGTCGTAAAAATTGTCTCTATAATCTCGGCTAATGCGATCGCGCCTGCACTCAGATCGGCGGCTTGCACCAGTCCAGACGCAATCAATTCTTTCGCACGATCATCTGTTGGAGCGCCGCGCAATCCAGCCGCTAATAAATCTGCGGTGCGTCCACTGCCTGCGATCGTGATCACGAGCCGCCCTGCTCGAATACTCTGCCGCGCATTTTCCCAAGTGACTTCACCGCCATTAATCAAAACAGTAACTGAGGGCGCACCAGAGGCGAGTTGAGTCGCGGTCTCCGCAATCCAAGCAGATTCATCGCCCCAGGCTGAACCCGGCACCAATAAAAAGTGGGAATGGTTCGGTTCTAAGGGGGCAGCATCGGATAAGGAGTTTAATTGATTGGGCAATATCGATAAGCTGATCGGCGAAACGCCCACTAAAGGAAAAGTGCCTGCGATCGCCTGCCGCGCCCGTCCCATCAATTGCATCACCCCTGCATCGGTGCCGCCATCCACAACTGAAGCTTGATATTTCTGGGCGATCGGGGCAAGCGCATGGTGAAACAATTGCTCGACTTGACGGTAATCTGCCTCACTCAACTTACTCGCCGCGATCGCCCCACTCCGTTGATTAGAAAACGCGATTTTTGAGGGAATTATCATGTTTTGCATTTCACCCTCGAATCATCTGATTGGCGTTGTTTTAGGAACAGGGCTGAACGGGGGATGAAATTGGTAGGGACAATCCCTTGTGGTTGCCCTCAACCCCCGACAGGGTAGCCACAAGACACTATCCCCGACAGTCAAAAATCATACTTACGGGCTGCAAAAGAGTTTTGCCTCCGCCATTCGTCGCGTCCGTAAACCCGCTTCAGCAGAGGTTCCAGGATTGCAGTATTTCACAAATTGTGCCTCAACCCAGGCATGATCATGCCACTGGTCAGATGAATCACACACCTTTGTGATGGATTCAAAACCAGGGTCTTTATAAAAGGCTGCACCGAGATTGTATGCAAAGCTGTAGAGCGCTCCTCGCTGATTCGCATTCATTCTTCCCCATGTAGAAATTTTCTCCAGTGCGGATGTACATTCAGTGGCGATGTGCGATATCAGATATTGTTCTGCCTTCTCCTTGGTAAGGGTGTCACCTTGTTGAACTTGGCGACCATCTGGATATTTTGTGGTGCCGTAGCCGATCGTGGGTACAGACCAGCCATGAATCGGATCGGCGTAAGCCTGTGCTTCATACCCTTCAAACTCTTTAATTAACTCAATCCCACATTGCGGAATGCCGTTGGAGGGTTGACTGCTGGGGAGGGGCGCAGAAAAATTGGTCAAGCGACTGGTAGGCATCATAGGATTGTTTCTTAGCCATTGTGGGTTTCTCAGGGATAGATGCAAACGGAAAACTCAAACTTTCACAAACTAGTTTATTTTGACTTCGGTGCCGTTGCTGTGACATCATCGCAAATGCGGCGATCGCTCTCTGACCAATCAGGTACATTTTTTAGGTAGTTAGAGAGCCAACCACACCCCTTTGTAATTAGCTGACTCAGGGAATCAGAGTTCCAAACCCGAATTTTTCCTGTCTCCGAAGCGGTGATAAGGTGTCGTCCATCGCGAGTGAAAGCGGCGTTGGTAAACTTTCCATCCACATGACGAAGTTCAGCAGTTAATCTACCATTGGATACCGTAAGAACATGTTTGCCATTTAAACTAAAGTTACCCACAATAACCTCGTCTTGATGTCCATTGAGAACCGACTTGGCAGAAATTCGAGCAAATCATTACAATCTAAGCATTCCTCTGTAGATATCAGGAGTAAACGAACCAGCGCGTAGCGATAACATCAGCAATGCGGTGCAGGCATGGCAGGATAGTCAAATCATGCTGCAACATCAAACAGCCGCCTTGTTTGAAGCGCTAAAACAGATTGAATCCGGTCTACTTCAATAGCTTCCATCTGAACGAGAAGTGTGTCTTAGTTGATTTAAGTACTGACGAACTGAAATCCTGTTAGTCAGTGTCACATTTATAAAAAAATGTCACATCAATTTAGAAGAGGAAAACCGTCTTTCTTTAAATGACATGGATTCAGAAAAGACCAGCTCGGTCAAAAGAAACCGTCTCCTTGCAAGGAGTTTGTGGAATAGGAGCTGAAGCTCCTTCTCGAATTTATGCCATACCCAAAAGTATGAGGTCATGCGCCCTAGAAATCTAATAATTTTGAGGTTACAAAATGACTGAGTTCGATTCTGAGCGCAAGCTCCAAGAAGCGTATCGGTTAGCGTGGCTTAAGCTACAGGTAGAATTCAGTGACCTCCTGAAGCAGGATCGATCCGATTGGATTAAGCTGTGCGCGTTTGCCAGATTGCGGTTGCGACAGTTTAAACTTGATGGCTCATACGATCCAGCCTATGTAATGAATGAGGCTTTAATCCGCGCCTGTGAAGCCATTAGAAATGGGAAGTCGATTGAGAAACCCTCTGCTTGGCTGAGAGCCACGATGATGAATATCGTTCGTGAGTTATCACGCCAAAAAAGTGATCATATTGAACTGGATGAGAACAGTCTGGAAGGCTTAGAGAATTCTGTTGCACCTGATTTGACGGAGGAATTTCGCTGGTCAAAGATTGCCTTTCGGAAGCTGAAACCCCAGGATCGAAAATTGCTCCGGCTAAAAATTGTCAATGGGCTTCACTGGCGAGAGATCCAAGAGATTTATGCTGCTGAGGGGCAGGATGTGAGCGAGACAACGCTGCGTCAACGAAAAACACGAGCTTTGCGGCGATTACGAGAACTGTACTTCGACTTAAAGCCACCCGATTAAATCTGAATCACTAAATCTGCTCACTTGATTTACCCGTATTTGAAGGGTCATCTGTTCCTTTTTTTGTCTCAAATTAGCAGTAAATGGTATTGCATAATAGAGGGATAAGTTGAGGTCGATTTGAATAATGACTTGGTGCGTGGTAATTAATGGCTCATTCAACCGATCTACACTTGGATGGCTTGTTGGTGAAATTTATCAGGGTTGGTTGATAGTGCGACAAAAAAGCCTGTATCTGCAATGATCGTGCCTGCTCTTGATGATGCTTATTGACAATATATTGGCGGACAATTTCTTTGTAGCTAGTTGAAGCTGTAGAACCGCCTTCTTTAATGCAACCGATGAGTTGACTCCGTTTTGATTTTGCCAACGGATCATTGTTTGATGCGTGGAGTTGTCGATCGCGATCGCAGCTTCAATCGTTCGATCCAATAATTTAGATGCATCTTGATTCGTTTGCTGCCAAATACAGTCTAGTTTTCTAGCCTGCTCATCATCCAGTTAACTTTCAATCCGCATGGCACAATCTCCTGCCTTTTCTAAGTCACAGCAGCATCTCTCTGAAGATGAATGCAGCGGCATTACCAAGATCGTAATAGAGAAGCATTTATTATTTGAGTTTTCAAATTTTTGAGTCTTTCTTTACATTTCTCAATCGCTTTAATTTAAGAGTCAATGTTGAATAAAACTTCGATGATGGACACCTTTCGGTGATACGATCTCCGCCACTCTGGATTTTGGCTCATCTGCAACCCTTGCAAAAACTTTATCTGCACAAAGAGTCTATGAACCGGGTCAACTGCTCTAAATCGAGCTTAATGGGGCAATTTCCTACCATATCAAGCGTTTTTCGCCTTAAGCAAACCAGGAATAGTGTAGAAACCTGAACAGTTGAGTTGTCACAAACAAAGCGGAAACTGCATAACCCTTTGCGAACGCGAAAAAGGTCACTATTTATGCGCACTTTACACTTATTAAATGGGAATGATCGAAGGCACCCTTGGCATTGCTGTGCCGATTTCACTGATCCAACCCATTCATTCAAAATTTCGTTCAATTTTAGGGTTGCAAACTGTCATTCAGATGGCAATATTATTCCAATCACACCGACTACAATCACGCCTATGGCAATTACAGTAATGCGATCGCGCCTCAACTGCTGCCTGTGACTGATTTGATGGGTGCTTTACCCCGCCACTGTTGGCTGAAATCTAGCTGAAATCTGTTAGCTGAAATCTCTCAGCACTCATGCTTCAACGTCTTGTATAGCTTTCCTTTATCTGAAGGCTGCTAAATGTTGAAAGTCACCCTCTAAACCGATACTGCATGGACTTGGGACTCAGATGAACTGCTGAGTTGGGCAAACGGCTGTGTAAGTCGCATGATTATTTGTTGCTGAGAGACCGTTACCATCAATAAAAGGAGCATTTCTGTGAGTAGTAAGCTGTCTGAAATGTCGATTAAAGTGATGAACTTTGACCAAGTGGTTCAAGAATACGAGCATCTGTCTGCCTTGCCAACCTTATCCAATGATCAGGCTGATCGGTTACAGGCAATTTTGGAATTGGCAGTTGCAAGCGAAGAATTAAACGAAACACTCGAAAACCTGGATTACTGCATTGCCCATAAGCAAGGGCTTTTAAATGAAGGCGATCGCGAATCTTACCAAGATCAACAAGCGCTGTTGAGTGAACATGCGGGTGAGCGAATTCGCCGCAAGGGTGCTGCACTGAAGCCGCAAGATGTTTGCGATCGCGTTCGACGGCGAGGCATGGGAAACCTATCTCACACGTCTGACTCACCTTATGAACCCAATCGGAAATAACCCTCACCCTAAATCTCGCTCCCAGAGCGAGAGGGACTTTAAAGGTAGCGAAGGGCACTCACAAGAGATGCCCTTCGCCGCATTGATCAACGATTTTTGATTGCCAGGGTTGATCACTCGTCACGCTTCAGCTAAATCAATCACTCTGAGATGTAAGCGCTGGCGAAATCGCTAACCAAGCTTAGGCGGCTAACTAGGTTTCTAGTGAAGCAAGATTTTTCAGAAGGAGATTGAAAATGATCGTGCAATATAGCAGTTTTTTTCGATTCACTTGTCATCTGTTGAAGTATTTTGGCTATACCCTGCTGGGGCTTGCGATCGCCTTTATCTTGTTTGGCACCTTTGGCATTAGTCATATTGGAGCGTTAATCTTATCGCTGGTGGGTCCTTGGCTGATCCGATCCGCGATCGTCCTAGTCTGTATGTTGGGAGTGGCAATATTGATTGAGTCTTTCAAAAACTGATGATTCCCACGACTTCCGCTCTGCCAACTACACAATCATCAAGTGTTGACATTTCCCGCTGAGGAAGCTGATCAGGTAGTAGATGCGATCGCAGCCTCTCAACAGAAAGCCAGTCAGCAACCCAGCGCCCAGACTCACGGCTCCGGCTTTTTCTGCACCTAGCACTTTTGTTGCCCGTTGAACTGCCGCCTCAGTTCGATCGCCGCTAGCACGTCAAAACAGCCTACAATGCAGGGCGATGTTAGAAGATTAGCGCTGACGCAAGTAGGGAACTATGGAACTGGAAAATAAGCTGAAAGAAGTAAACACAAAGGCGTTGGAGCAAGCGATCGCCAAAGTCATCACCGATGCCACTGGCTGGGAATATGACTGCACGTTTAAGGTGATCGAATATGTCAATACGGGCACGGCAGAAGTGAAACTGGTGCTGGAAACCACTGACTGGCTGATGCCTAAGCAAGATTAGAGCGGGTTAGAGATCGTGAATATCAATGCCGCGATCTCGTAACTGTTGTAGCAACTCTGCTCGTAGCTGCCGCTCTTGGGTAAGCTGCTGCTCTGCTACTGCCGCCCGCTGCTCTGCCTCAGACCGTGCCATCGTTTGAACCTGTAGCGCTTGAGCGAGTTCTGCGGGCAACAACAGCTTTTCACCCGTATCCAGCCGATAAAACCCAATCAGTTTGCCTTCAATTTGTAGCTGTAAATTGAGAGCTTTGCTTTGCAAATCTTCAATTGGGCTGTAGTGCCGGATGGCATCCGCTTGCAGCGAATCATCGATTAACTGATAGCCAACGAGTTGATCAGTGATCCATTCGCCTTTTGGGTCAAATAGCCAGTATTCTTGAACTTCAAGCTGTTCATAGAGGATTTTCTTGTGTTCTAAGTCTTCATTCTGGGTGCTTTTGGAGGTGATTTCAAAAATCACTTTGGGAACTTGCCCTTCTTCCCATATTTTATAATTGTCGCGCCCACCCGGTTCCACCCCAAAAATGACCATCACATCAGGGGCGACCCGCAGTTTTGAATTGCCCTCGGCATAATACAAAAACTGATTGGCTAAGACGGTTGCCTGTTGCCCTTGCAGGAATTGCCGCAAGACTTCCAAAATCATCAAAATGGCGTAAAGATGGTCGTAGGTTTCAGCCACAGGTTTTCCGTCGGAGCTTGGGTAGTAGCCGATGGATGATTGGGAGACAGGGGCGATCGCGCTCATACACACTTACTTGAGTGACAGATACTCCAAAATTAGCACGTCTATTCGATCATCAATATGATTTGGTTTAAGCTGTTCATTCACAGACTTCTCCTTTTTGCAGGACACTTGTTATGCAAAAAGATGAAATCTCAGATGTAGTGAACATAGAATTTCTCAGTTTTGAGGCTGCAATGCTTGAAGCGGATCGATTACCTGACTTGATCGAGTAGTCGAGGTGGCTGAGGTTGTAGCATTGCATCTCGATGAACAGTACCGGAATTGAGGGGGCGATCGCGCACAAACGACAGAGAAGCACCCCAATTTCCATGGATTAACCATCAAATGTCACGGATAACACCCCCGAATCCCGGACTTAACCTGCAAACTTTCTGTTTAATTTCTTAAAAAGAGGATGTTATCCCACAGATGTGCAGGATAATTTTGGGGAAGAGGGTGCTTATCCAGCAAAAGCGACGTTGAATAGATAGTTAAAACTCACGAGGTCTGTTGCGATGTACAACCCTATACAGGATGGCATCGACAAATCGGTTCGAGCAGTACAGTATTCAGAAGCTCAGCCTCACAGCAGCCTCGCTGGACTAGTACATTGCTTTTGGGAACTCAAAACAGTCACCGATCTGCCAGAGGATTTTAACTACCATGCGTTACCCGATGCTTGCGTGAATATCTTGCTCAACCAAGTAGAGACAAACATAGCTGGAGTAACGGCACTTCGTACCAAGGCCAAAGTGTTAAATCTTGGCAAATCATTTCACTATGTTGGCATTCAGTTTTACCCTGGGGTGTGGCAGGGCAAAAAAGAGGAGATAGCCGATCGCTACGTAGGGACAACTTATTTGGGACATTTGCCTCTAATCCAAACAAGCGAAAAAATCGCAGAAATGGATTTCAATACCAAATTGCCAGCCCTCTCAGACTTGGTTCAGTGGTTTATCAAAGAGAAATTAGTGACGGTCAATGTTGTGACACAGAAAATCCTGACGCACCTTGATGAAATTCACACTGTAACGGACATGGCCAGACTTACAGAACTGTCGCCTCGCCAACTTCAACGAACATTGAACCGAATGACCGGCTTCTCACCGCACGATCTGCTTAAAGTCTTGCGCATACAGCAGTCGTTCAAAAAACACTACCTTGAGTTGTACGCAGACCAATCGCACTACATTCATTCGTTCCGCAAAGTCACAAGTTACACGCCCGCAAAGTACACCGCCAAGTTTGATGTCTGATTTCTACAATACAAGAAGCAATGTGCTGGCTATAGTGGCTGTTACACAAGCAACTTTGGAGAATGACATGGAAAAGCCTAATGTAATCGGATGGTTTGATATTTACGTAGATGATATGGATCGAGCTGTCGTGTTTTATGAGAGCGTACTTAAACAGAAACTAGAGAAAATTGTTGATCCGACTGGCGAGACTCAGATGATGAGCTTTCCTGCAAATATGAAAGCATATGGTGCATCTGGTGCCTTAGTGAAATCGGAACATTCGCGCCCAGGAGTCGGCGGCACGATGGTTTACTTCAGTGTTGAAGACTGTGCCGTAGAAGAATCCCTAATCATTGCTGCTAAAGGCGAGATCATCAGACCAAAGTTTTCGATTGGGGAATCTGGCTGGGTAACTCTGTGTGTAGACAGTGAGGGCAATATGTTTGGTCTTAACTCGATGAATTGATTAGCGTGAAAGGCTCATTTTTAATCAATTTCGATGCCAAGATACTTACCAAGTCTGATAGCGATTAGTGAGTTCTAACATGGCTTTCGAGAAAAAAGCGCCAAAAGCGGCGCGCCCTTCAACTTTATGTTAGCACCCTCGCTCCTTGTTATCAGCTTCGCAATATCAGCAATTTGGCAGATCGCAAGCTTTAAGGACGAACGGTGCAGGCTTTGCGATCGCAAGTGGTTTTGTTCCTCTGAAACAGGCGATCGCTGAAGTTGTTTATCGCTCAAAGGATTTTCTCCAGCCTCGCGATCGCTGTCTGTCTGTTTAAGTGCGATCGCATGAATCGTGCACAATAGGAGAACATCAATCAGCAGTGGATGGTATCTAGGAAGGCATACTTAAGCAAATAGAGAACGATGATCCCAGTTAATGAAGCTGAACAGCAGTTGCAGAGTTTGATTGATTCGGTCAGTCAATCCCATCAACCCATTGTGATTACAGGGCAGAGTAGCAACGCTGTCTTGTTGT
>CASBQE010000224.1 GCA_949127665.1 Synechococcales cyanobacterium PMM_0083 | reverse complement strand
CAATCCCTGTAAGGGTTTTGGGGTTTTTGGAACGCGAATTTCGCTGGAGCCTTGAGCGAGTTCTGGGTTTCAATCCCTGTAAGGGTTTTGGGGTTTTTGGAACAATGAAGCTTTAGAAGTGTACGATTCTTCTGTTTCGTTTCAATCCCTGTAAGGGTTTTGGGGTTTTTGGAACATTGAGCGATCTAGGTAATGGGATTTCTCCTAAAGTTTCAATCCCTGTAAGGGTTTTGGGGTTTTTGGAACTAGGATACGGTCGTGAATGGCTAGGTCGAGTTCTTGTTTCAATCCCTGTAAGGGTTTTGGGGTTTTTGGAACCCAGAATTGGAATTGGAGTTAGTAGAATCAGCCATGTTTCAATCCCTGTAAGGGTTTTGGGGTTTTTGGAACTGTTGTCTAGTTCTGAGATCAGAGGTAGATTGAGGTTTCAATCCCTGTAAGGGTTTTGGGGTTTTTGGAACTGGGTGCCCTTTCGCTTGTCTATACCTTAATATAGTTTCAATCCCTGTAAGGGTTTTGGGGTTTTTGGAACTA
Organism: Synechococcales cyanobacterium PMM_0083; assembly: GCA_949127665.1. Lineage (GTDB taxonomy): Bacteria > Cyanobacteriota > Cyanobacteriia > Leptolyngbyales > Leptolyngbyaceae > ULC077BIN1. The sequence continues at coordinate 4,292 of CASBQE010000224.1, read as the reverse complement.
TCCTGGTCGCCGCCCACAACAGAGCCAAAAACGTTTCAATCCCTGTAAGGGTTTTGGGGTTTTTGGAACTGGGGTGTTTTTTTTGGGGCGACCGCCGCATTTAGTTTCAATCCCTGTAAGGGTTTTGGGGTTTTTGGAACCCATCAAAAAATACTTGCCGCTCCTTGCCACTTTCGTTTCAATCCCTGTAAGGGTTTTGGGGTTTTTGGAACTTGATGGGCTGAGTTGAATGATTGCTTGCTCTCCGTTTCAATCCCTGTAAGGGTTTTGGGGTTTTTGGAACTTGAGGTTGTAGCTGGAGCCAGAGTCCGATTCGTAGTTTCAATCCCTGTAAGGGTTTTGGGGTTTTTGGAACTTTATTCTTTCGGTATTATCTTCACGCGATTTCAAGTTTCAATCCCTGTAAGGGTTTTGGGGTTTTTGGAACGGCGGGTGCCTGTATTCCTTACTATATGCGGTTTTCAAGGTGCGGTTGCGCGGATCGCTTGGATCGTAGCATTTCTTATTTCCTAAATGGAATTTTACCATCATAACTTAGCGTCTAGAAAGAGTATGGGTCAAAGCTTTGAGCGTTTGCGCGGATCGAAATTCAGATGGAAACGCTGAAATGCTTACAGGAAAAGCGATTGAGGGGATGATTCAAGATTTGAGTAAAAAACACCTACCTAGTCGCGCAGGAAGAGGGTTAGGCGAAAAAGATGGTTTCATCTCGAATCATTTCGCCGCCAATGCGTTCTACTTTAGCTTTGCAGCAGGCACAAAGAAAGTAGAAGCGAATACTGTCTTGGTCTGGTTTGATCAACTTGCTAAGGCGCGATCGCAGCTTGGCATATTGAGTCTCCGTCAAGTCGCATTCAAACACACTATATTGCATCCACTGCCCATAAGACTTGAGAATTTTGTGGATTTTCGTGCGACGTTTGTCTTCAGAGATGTCATAGGAGATGACGAGGTTCATAAAAGTTTTGAGTTTTGAGTTCTCAATTTTGAGTTGTAGATATTAGTCTGAGCTACGAGCTTGGGTCATTCAAAACTCAACATATCCCCTACGGGAACGCTTCAAGAACAAAACCCAAAACTTAAAATCCCGATTACTTCAAAATCAACGGTGGATATTTATCGATTTCTGCCATCAGATATTTTGCTAAAAGTCTTGCCTGAATTTCAAATGATTCTTGATAAGTACATTGAGTTTGCAGTACAGGATGTTTGAATTTAGATTGTTTCTTGAGTTCATAGAGGCGCAGAAAAATGCGGAGACCTTCGGGCGTGAGGGACACGGCGTTACTGAGGGGTTCTGTGGTGAAATCGGCAGGGGCGATCGCTTTCCGATTGATGGCGCTTAAAACCACAGCATCCACTACCAAGGGACGAAATTCCTCCATCAAATCGAGCGCCAGAGAAGGACGACCATAGCGTTGAGTATGAAGATAGCCGAGGTAGGGATCAAATCCGATTAAGTTGACTGCGCTTTGAATGTCGTGTCGCAGCAGGGAGTAGCCCAGGCTCAACAGGGCATTGACTGGATCGGTGGGTGGACGGCGACGACGAGCCTCAAACTGAAAATCATCGACCCGAATCAGGCGATTAAAACAGCCAAAGTAAGCAGCACTGCCGGAGCCTTCTAAGCCTCGCAGTGAATCGATCGAAGTAGTGCGATCGAGCGGAGTAATTGCCTGTTCCAACTGAGTTAACGCTTTCTCAAAATCCAGGTCTGGGTATTCACGCTGTCCTCGTAGCAGCGTATTGCGGTAGTTCTTCAGCTTGCCGCGAATAAATCCTTGAACGATATGAGTTGCTGGCTCTGAGGGTGCAATCGCTTTCCACTGTGCCGATCGCACGAAGATATTTTTGGTTAGCTCTGGCTCCAAACGTCCCAAATATCGCCCCATGTGGGTGAGAAAGCTCAGCGGAATTTTCCGCTCTAACAACTCAATCACCACGGCTGGAGAAACCGTCGCTCGTCCTAAAACAACGACTCCATCCAACTTGATCAGCGGAATATCCTGTAGAGTTTGCTTGTTTGCTTTCACGGTCAATCGTTCATCGGTTTTGCCAATAAACGCATCGTCTTGAGTAATGTAAAGTGTGCCCATAGTTATATAGCTTCTCGATATCGACTAACTTTGTCTGCGGCTTTGGGAAGGCATTGTTGATAAAGGCTACACCCTTTACAGCGTTGGGTGTAGATGGCGGGGGGCATGGCTCCGGTGTCGAGGATTTTGGTGACGGCGGCGATCGCGGCGATCGCGCTTTGCCTCAACTCAGCATCAATCTCGATCGGTTGGCGCTGGTGAGAATGAGCGTAGTAGATGTAGCCCAACGTCACGGGCTGTCCGGTCATTTCTTCTAAACACAATGCTTGGGCGCATACCTGCAATTCGTCATTGTCAAATTCGCCCCGATGTCCGCGCTTATATTCCACTGGAACCCAACGCCCATCGATCTCTTCAATCAAATCGGCTTTGCCAATCAGTCGATGTTGTTCCGACTTCAGCCAGATTGCCCGAATCTGCCAGGTGTCTTCTCGCTGATTTTCGCCCAATGTATGAACGCGATCGTGGAGGCTGGTGCCTTCTATCGTGTATTGATTATCGACAAACCCGCCGAGGCAGTACATCCGCCAACACCGATGAGGACAGTAGGAGTATTGGTTGAGAGCGGCGATCGGAATGTAATCAGTTTCAGTCATCGTTTTTCTCAATCCGAACTTTAACGCCCTTAGACAGGTATTTGATCACTGCCTCGCCAAATTCTTGTTCCGTCGATTTCGGTGGTTTAGGTAGTAGGTCGACAAGAATCAGCAGGACTAGGGAGGTAAAAACAATCGTTGCAATAACCATGATCGATGAACTCCTTCAATGAATATTTTGTCCTGATTGACTAACACATCTCGTTCAAAGCCTCCGGCTTGGAATGTGCTTTTGCGGCTCTGCCGATTAGAGCGAAGTGGCAGAGCCACTTTTGAGGGATTCCCATGTAGAATATGGGAACAAGGAACATCGTGATCAGTACGAAATTGTTGGGTTTCAGAAGTTGTGTCAGTCACTCAGGTATTTTGTCTCAGAAATTTGTACAGCAATGCGATCGCTGCCCGGAATAAAACAAACAACCTCAATCTGTCTCTAATACTTAAATTCGCCTGATAATGCCCATGCCCATTGGGGTCTTTCGTCCAATTCCGCTATACATCGCAAAATCTGCCAAGGTGTTGAGTTGCTTAATGGCGATCGCGTCTGCATCACCCAAAATACGGAAAGTGATGGTGCCGACACAGCCTGCCCACTTGCCTTCTGGATGATTCACTAATTCTGTCCGAATATCGAAAAAGCTGGGAAATAGATATTCAATTAGAGTTTCAGAAAAGGGGCGATCGCTATAGCGATTCCAGCGACTCAGCAAACTATTGAAAACGCAGTCTCTGGTTGGCAAGGCGGAGTCATACTTTCCCTGGCGAAATGTTGCAGGCGTACACAGGGTAAAGGATAGCTGGCGGATCGTATCTGATGCTTGTTCATATAGTTGAGCGTAGGGGCTAAAGTTTGCCCAAGGTTGAGTGGATTGGGCGGTGCCGAGAATGCTAGTAATTTGTAGATTTGCTGAACCCAAGTGCCAAGGTTGACTAGGATTGAGGTTGAGCCAGAGGGGAGTGAGATGACTAAACAGAGAATCATCGAGCAGAGAAACACGCCACCAGCAGGGAGTTTCGGCAGGAATCGGTTGAGAGTGATGATATTGCAGGGAACAGGTGCCAGGTGCCAGGTGCCAGGTGCCAGAGGGGTTTCTCTTCCCTCTTCCCTCTTCCCTCTTCCCTACCATCTGGAGCGGACTGAGGGTGAAGGCTTTTTCTTTTTGTTGTTCATGGAGGCGATCGCCCAACTTCTGATCAACCGAACTTACTAATGTCAGGAACAGCGCATGGAGATGTTTACCCGTTAAATATCCAGGTGAAATGGGCGATGTGGGTAGCAGGTTAAGAACTAAACTATGAGGCATAGTAAATTAGGGGTGGAAAAATGCAGATTGACAATTATCAGGAAGCGCAGGACTTGACGGAGCGGTTAGAAGCAACGATTCCGTTTCAGGTTCGGGCTGGCAAAGAACTGTTGAAGACGATGAGCGATCGCGGCGATACTGTAGATGCAAATACTTGGCTGCCCGTGGATTGGGTGAAATATTCAGGAGACATTGGCGGCATCAATTGTGGGTTAGAAGTATCACCAGGACAGACCGAACAACGCTATGTGGTATCCATCACTCATCTCGAAATTGACCCAGAGCATCCGCTAGCT
>CASBQE010000223.1 GCA_949127665.1 Synechococcales cyanobacterium PMM_0083 | reverse complement strand
TGCGGCGGTTCGTTCTGTTGTCAATACCGGAAGACGACAAGGTCTCTCTGCTTTTGAGTCGATTCTGCTTGCCTTAAATCCTCTGGAATCCTTATTCCCTCTAAGTTGAGCAATTACCAAAAATTGCTGGATTGTGACTGCTGCTGCAATTGATGTCAGCACGGCAAAGCGCGACGAAGTTGTTCGCAAGCAGATTGAAGACACTTTACGACAGCAGGAAGCCAATCTGCGAGAAGCCCAGCACATTGCTCATTGAAGGAACTTCCTACAAAATCGACCTCCGCTTTCTCCGCTCCGATGGCTCAATCTGCTACACCGAAAATCGCGGTAAGCCGATCTTCAACGAAATCGGGCAGGTGATTCGCATGGTGGGCACTAGCCTGGATATCACTGACCGTAAAGTAGTCGAAGCCCGATTTGAGCAGCTATCAGCGACAATCCCAGGCAATATTTATACGGTGGTGCAGTCGTTAGATGGGTGGGTTTGGTTTGAATATATGAGCGTGGCGATCGAAGAAATTCATGAGCTATCCGTAGCGGATATTCTCCACGATGCCTCTATCCTGTTGCGCTGCATTCATCCTGATGATGTGGCTGCCTATCAAACAGCGGTTGCCCATAGCGCCGAAACCCTGACTTTGTTTAAGCACGAGTGGCGGATTATCACGCCCTCCGGCAAGCTGAAATGGCTTCAAGGTGACTCTCGCCCAGAACGACGCGAAAATGGAGACATCGCTTGGTATGGCATTGTGATGGATGTCAGCGCAGCGAAGTGCGATGAAGCGGTTCGTAAACACGTTGAAACTGCCCTTGAAGCCCAACAGTTACGGTTACATCAGGTGATTGATGCGCTGCCTGCTGCCATTTTTGTGAAAGATCGAGAGGGGCGCTATCTCATGGCAAATCAAGCCTTTGCGGATATATATGGTGTGGCGATCGCCGCTATTTTAGGCAGGCAAGATGCCGATTTCAATCCAGCTAGTGCCCAAGTTGAAAACTTCTTAGCGATAGACCAAGAAGTCATGCAAACTCGCCAACCCCAAATCATTTCACCCAAAGCAATTTCCACACCCCAAGGTAAATTGCGCTGGCATCAAGTGAGTCTGCGCCCGTTAATTGATGCCGATAATCAAGTGCAAGGCATTATTGGCACCTCGATCGACATGACCAACCTAGTACAGCTTGAAACGATGCGAACCAACGCAAGCGACACTATTGATCAAGTGAAAAGCGCAAAAAATCAAGTTGTTACAAACCTGAACGCATCACTACTGCCGCCAGTGGCGGTTTTGAGGAATGCTGAATATCATCAGGATTAGACCTGCTGAGGAGAAGATGCTGCGGGATAAGGGCAGGTTGGCGCGTTAGTGTGAGTACCAAGCAGCCTCTATTAAAGCCACTTAATTAAAGTCTCCCGAATTTAGGCGGGGTGATAGTAGAAGGCGACGCTGAGGATGATGTAGGCGGCAAGCAGGAGAGTGCCATCGAGCCAGTTGGAACGTCCGCCAGAGGTGATGACGTTGGTAATGGCAACCGCGATCGCCAATGAAACGACCTGGAATGGACTGAAGTTGAGATCAATCGGCTGATTAAAAATAAACTGCCCCACAAACACCAGCACCGGGGCGACAAACAGGGCAACCAGCAAACTATCACCTGTTGCCGTGGCGACGGTCAAATCCATTTTATTTTTGATTGCCATGCGGATGACAGTCACAAATGCAGCCACATCGCTAACCAATGGTATCAAAATCACCCCGGTAAATAGCGGCGTGAGTCCTAAGCGCTCGGTTTCGGTATCCACTACGCCCACAAACAGTTCTGATTCAAATGCCACGGCGATCGTGGAGGCTAGCAGCACCACAATCCAACCGATTAGTTTTGAGCGCTGTTCAGCCGGAGAAATTTCTGCCAAAATCGGCTCTTCATCTGCAACGCCGACATCGTATAAAAAGCTGTGGGTGCCAAGAGAAAACAGCAGCGTTAGCCCATACACAATAATCAAAACGCTGGCAGTAATCAACGAAAGATTGCGAATGGCAACTTCATCCACCACGTTAGATGTGTAAATAACTAGAGTAGGCAGGGCGATCGCGGCAACTGCCAGAGTCATCGACGACCCATTTACCCGCGTCAAAATTGGCTGAAATGTTTGTTCTTTATAGCGGATTCCTCCCATCAACATGGCAAGCCCCATCAGCAGCAGTAAGTCGCTGAGCAAAGTGCCTGTGATACTAGCTTTCACAATATCCACCAGCCCTTCCTTGAGGGCGACCAGCGCGATGATTAATTCCGTAGCATTGCCAAAAAAAGCATTGACCAATCCGCCGAGGGTCGGTCCGGTGACCACCGCCACCTTTTCAGTTGCTGTACTCAGCCAAATGGAAAGCGGAATGATGGCAAAGGCGGAGGTGAAAAAAACGGCAGTTTCGCCCCACTTCAACCAGTCTGCCGCGATCGAAATCGGCACGAAGATCAGCAGAATCAGCGGAATCAGATTTTTAATTAGCATTGCGATCGAGCAGGGAATGGAGAAAAGGAAAAGAAGCTAGATTGGACTACTGCTATAACCATACTCCTCATCGCCACTCGCCCTTCGCCACTCGCCCTTCTTAGGGACTAGCTGGAACTTGATAAAAGCTTGGATCGGGCGAGGGCTTGCTGATATTAGGCGGTAGTTCTTGAGAATATTGGCGATCGTAGAGTTGACGCACTTGCGCTGACCACTGATCAATGTTGGCTTGTGCTTCGCGGTAGAGTGCCCTGCCAAAATAAATCCTGTTGGCTTCGGTAATGGCGGCTTCGAGGGAGGCAATGTCACCTTTGCGGGCTAGGGCGGCGGCTTGGTTTAGGGCGGGGCGATCTTCGGCGGTTTCGATTTGGGTACTCCAGTCTTTTATTAGCTGCTGGGCTTGAGTATATTGAACACTGCCCGACAAAACCATTTGGGCTTCGGCGATCGCATCTCTCATCCGATTCACTTCACCCGTTGCGGCAAGCGATCGCGCTTTTTGTAAGTGGATGCCTGCTTCTTGATCCTGTTCTTTTTGCCAGCGCGACATTAACTCATCGGTGGTAAAAGGACGCATTCTTTCAGCAGAGGCACTGGCGATTCCTTTCTTACGATCTGCGGCTGCCTGGGCGCTTTTACTTTCTTTAGCCGTTTGAATTTGGTTGACCACATCTTGAAATTGCGTAGTTCGCCAGTATTCGTTATTGATTTTCAAAAGAGTTCTGGCTTCGGCAAATGCAATCAACAAGTTATCAGCCGCGATCGCATCTTGAACTTTTTGAAAAATGTCCTCAGCGGATTTCCAGGTTTCACGCCATTGCTCTATGCGTTGAGTCGCGGAATTGTGGAGTGGCGTACTGTCTGGAATGGATTGCAGCATGGTAACGGCATCATCCAGCTTGCCATTGTGAAACGCGGCATCCCCCAGTTCCAGCAATCGATTCGACCACTGCTGAATCAGGCGATCGCCATCTTGCCGCAGAGGATGGCTGAGGGAAATCGAGTCTGCCAGCTTAATTGCTTCTGCTAAGTCGGTTGCAGTGCGGCGATCGGCAGTCACTTGGGCACAATACAGCCGCGTTGATTCCGTTGCCAAGGGCGACAGCCAAACGGTTTGACATTCCACATCATCCATTTTGCTCAGCAGCCACACTCCAAGCACCCCAGTTCCGAGAGGTAATAAAACAATCACCCCAATCCAAAGCTGTAGCGGCAGCTTCCGCACTTGGGTAAACAGGTGATCAATCCAGGGAGAAAATTGCATGACTCTATGAACAATGGCGATCGCAGGCGTTTGAGAAACTAGGTAGGAAACGTCTTGATTCTATTGAGACAGCGTATCAGATCAGTCGGTGGCTGCGATGGCAGGAATCAACCGCGAGATGGCATTCTGTAGAGGGAATAGGGGAAACTAGGTATGACCATTCAACAGCGCAGTATGAATCAGGAATTGCGTATACAGGCGATCGCAGTGCCAAATACAGATGGCAAGCAAGCTCTAGGGTTAATTAAAATTGCTGTGATTGGCGATGTTCACGATCAGTGGGAAGCCGCTGATGGATTAGCGCTGCAACAGCTTGGGATTGATTTAGCCTTATTTGTGGGTGACTTTGGCAATGAATCTGTTGAGATCGTCAGGGCGATCGCGGCATTAGACATTCCTAAAGCAGTCATTTTTGGGAATCATGATGCCTGGTACAGCGCTTCGCACTGGGGCAAGCAAAAATGTCCTTACGATCGCGCCTTAGAAGACCGCGTTCAGCAACAGTTTGATTTGTTGGGCGATTTGCACGTTGGCTATGGCAAACGAGATTTTCCTGATTTGAACTTAACCGTAGTCGGGGCGCGTCCTTTTAGCTGGGGTGGCTCGGAGTGGAAAAATCCCGAATTTTACGAGGCGCGCTACGGCATCCACAATTTTGCTGAATCGACTGCCCAAATAGTGACATCAGCAGACCAAGCAACCCACGACACGATCATTTTTTTGGGGCATTGTGGACCGTTTGGATTGGGCGATCGCCCAGATGATCCCTGCGGCAAAGATTGGCGACCGATTGGTGGCGACCACGGCGATCCCGATTTTGCAGCGGCGATCGACCAAGTGCGGCAACAGGGCAAAACTATTCCCCTGGTTGCCTTCGGTCACATGCATCATCATCTGCGCTATACCAAACAATCGCTTCGCACATCGCTCTTGGTTAGCCCAGAGGCAACCGTCTACCTCAATGCCGCCGCCGTTCCCCGCATCATTCAAACCGATGAGATTCATCAACGCAATTTTTCTCTCGTTTACTTACTCAACGGCACTGTTCTGCAAGCTTCCCTCATCTGGATAGACCAAAACTTCACCATAACCACCGAGCAAATTCTTTACAGTCAACCTGCTTTAGCGATCGATGAGTGAGTGCATGAAAGACGTTTCAGCAATTAATCAACTCATCAGCAATCTTCTCAAAACTGAAGCCGCTTAGCATTTAACTCTATAAATGGCAGGAAGACGCGTAGAATAAACTTTGTGCTAACTAGATTCAGGAGCGTTGAATGCCACTTGCCGTGGGCGTTATTCAAACGGATGGGTTTCCTCCAGCGCTTGCCGCTGCGGATGCTTTAGTAAAATCTGCGAGTGTGACATTGGTCTACTTTGGCTTAGCAGAACGGGCGGAATTTTTGGTTGCAGTCCGTGGGAGAACCGCAGAAGTGCGTCGAGCAATGGAGGCTGGAATTGCAGCGGCTGAGACGACTCCACCGGGTGGCAAGCTAGTTTCACACTACATTATTCCAAACCCACCTGAAAACGTGGAGTCAGTGCTGCCAATTGACTTCACAGACCAGGTTGAGCGGTTCCGAATGTGATGCCGCTAGGCTGGGACATTGCCCAACTCAAAACCGGATTGTGCTGAAATGTAAAAGACAAGTCGGTAGATCACCAGTTTTCAGTTTTTACACGTTGTTGAATTTGCATTAGGAGATTTGGGATGCCACAAGCAGTTGGATCGATTGAAACAAAGGGATTTCCGGCTGTGTTGGCTGCTGCCGATGCCATGGTTAAAGCTGGACGGATTACATTAGTGGGCTATCTCCGAGCGGGAAGTGCGCGGTTTACCGTGAATATTCGGGGTGATGTGTCGGAAGTGAAACGAGCAGTAGAAGCAGGCTTAGAAGCTGCCAGCAAGGTTCAGGGCGGTACGGTAGAAACCTGGGTGATTATCCCAAACCCCCATGAGAACGTGGAGACGGTGCTGCCGATCGGGTTTAGTGATGAAGTAGAACGGTTCCGCATGGCGGTTGAAGGACGACCGCTGCTTGGTTCTTGAGGCGCTTTAACGCGCTCTATCTTAAACGGCTTGGGCAAGGATGACTGGATTTACAACGTTGACTCAGACCCAGTTAGATCGCTGGGTCGATGAGGCAAAGGCGATCGCTCACACCGGGCGCATTCCTGACTATATTCCACAGTTGGCACAAGTGAACCGCGATCGCATTGCGGTCTCCATTCAAGCAACCAATGGACGGTTTTTTTCAGCGGGCGAACCAACGCATCAATTTGCCTTAATGAGCGTGATTAAACCGTTTGTGCTGCTATTTTTGCTAGAACAGCTTGGACAACAAACGTTCCGCCATGTAGGAAAACAGCCATCAGATCAAGCCTTTCATTCATTGGCGCAGTTAACCGAGGATGATGGTTTTCCACGCAACCCAATGATTAACAGCGGCGCGATCGCCCTTGCCGATCTCCTGCCTGGAATCAATGGCAAATCCCGCTGTGAAGCGTTGCGGCAATGGCTCAATCATTCATCGGGGGCGCAGTTGACGCTAGATGAGGCAATGTTGGCATCGGTGCGATCGGTGGGCAATGAAACCAATCGAGCGATCGCGCAGTTGCTTAGACAATCGGGCTACATCCACTCAATTGAAACGGCACTGGATACTTACAATCACATTTGCTGTTTATCCGGTACGGCGGTCGATTTGGCTCACCTCGGTCTGCTGCTGGCAACATCTGAAAAAATAATCGATGCGAATCAGCGCACGGTCAATGCATTGATGCTCACCTGTGGCTTGTATGAAGCATCGGGGGAGTTTGCAGTGCGGGTTGGGGTGCCGACTAAATCAGGGGTGAGTGGGGCGTTGCTGGCAGTCATCCCAAAACAAGGCGCGATCGCCTGCTACAGTCCTGCCTTAGATGACACTGGAAACTCTGTTGCGGGGCTTTGGCTGTTGGAACAACTGGTGCGATCGCTAAACCTGAGCCTGTTTGGTTGATTGTTTCATTGAAAGGATTTATGCCCCCGCCCCCTAAATCCCCCAATCCTGGGTAGAGATGATTTTCTAACAGGAGAAATATAAGCTAGTGGGTCACTTGTAATGAAAGAAGAAATCAAGATGCTTATACAGCAAGCCTTTCAGCTATTAAAAATGGCTACACTCGAGGCAAATGACCCACTAGTCTGACCCTACCCCTTTTCTAGAGAATTTTTGATCTACTGAAACTCGGTGTCTACCGCAGGCTGATTCTGTCGCTGATTGCTTACCTCTTGGTGCATTGGATTAACCGATGGTCTTTCCAACCCATTCTCGATTGGAAAGCAGCCAGTGATTTAGCCTTAGAGGTGTTATTCCCCTCGATTGTCTGGTTCCAGTTGCTCAAATCCATCCAAATTCGTGCCAAAATTGCGGCTCAACGAGGGTTTGATATTGTCCTCAAAC
>CASBQE010000222.1 GCA_949127665.1 Synechococcales cyanobacterium PMM_0083 | reverse complement strand
AGCCAGTGATTTAGCCTTAGAGGTGTTATTCCCCTCGATTGTCTGGTTCCAGTTGCTCAAATCCATCCAAATTCGTGCCAAAATTGCGGCTCAACGAGGGTTTGATATTGTCCTCAAACCTCTGCCCAACTGGGCTTATCGAGAATGCTGCAAGATGGGAGTTAACTCACCCAAATTATTTTGCAAAACTCAGGCGGCGATCGCTGCGCCTTGATCCTGCCCAATTCTGCTGGTGAGTGGTTCGTTGAAGCGATCGCCAGCATTCTTGCCGCGATTGGGACTCCGGCTCCCAAACAGCGCGGTAAATCTCCGGGACGGGCACAGGGATACCACCCGTCCGTGCGTCCTCGCTATCCGACGGTAAAATAAAGAGTCTCTAAACGCAAATAAACCCAGCCATCCCTACAGGTTCTGACTCAACGGCAGCTTAGGTTTGAGGATGGTGATGTCTGCTCCATTGGGTTCAACTGCTATGAGCGGTTGAGCAAGTTTTTCATCTCATCCTCTTGCACAACGCTGGAAGCCAATTAGTCCAAACTAGAGCAGTGTTGAACAGCGTCATCAATGGCTCAAGCTCGACTCGGTGTAAGACTCGGCGAAAGGTCGAATACGACGGAATTCGGGTCTCAGCAGGTAGCTCTAAAATCTCACACAGAGTAGACCAATGCTGTTGGCTAAAATCAGCTAGGGACGATAGCCAAGGGTAGCCACACACAGTGCCCAACAGAACCAACATCAACTGAAGGGAGTGACGTTTACCTTTGCGATAGTCCGGGATTTGTTGCAATTGTTCAATTAAGTTCAGAGTTTGGGTCATCACACTGAGACAACGCTTCTGACTCCATTCTCATTTTGATCTGAATAGATGAAACTACCCTAATTGCCGCCAAGAGCGAGAGAGGGATTTAGGGTGTAGCTTGCTTCCCGCAAGGTGGGCGATTGGGAAAGTTGGACATTGCGTTAGAAGGATGACCGCACTAAAGCTTTACGACGATTGCTGGAATAACCATTTGCTGGCGGCGGCGCATTGGGAGTCAGGCTTTCCAAATTTAGGCGATAGCCCACGTTCCGAACGGTCTGAATTAAGTTTGGCTGACGTGGATCGGTTTCCACCTTTTTTCGCAACGACAGTACGTGAGTGTCAACTGTGCGAGGATTATCGATCGCATCAGGCCAAGCTCGGCGCAGCAATTCTGAGCGACTCAGCGGTAAACCTTCGGCTTGTGCTAACACGTATAAAAGACTAAATTCTTGAGGAGTTAGATCAATTACTTCGTCTCTAAATAGAACCCGTCGATGAACTAAATCAATTTTCAGGTCGCCACAATCTAATGAAATAGGCGGTGGCAGCGCAATTCGGCGACGGGTTAAAGCCTCTACCCGCGCCAAAAATTCCTGCATTCCAAACGGTTTAGTCAAATAATCATCTGCACCCGCCCGTAGACCTTCCACAATGTCGGCTTCGGCATTTCGAGCGGATAGCATCAAAATTAAGGACTGCTGTTGCCTTAACCAACGACAAAATTCAACCCCGTTTCCATCGGGCAATTCAGAATCTAAAATCACCAAACCGGGCTGGCGATGCTGAAAGACATCCATCGCTTGGCGAATATCAGCAGATTGATAAACCGTTGAACCAGCCTGCTGCAAATGCCACCCCAGCAGCGATCGCAGGTGAGGGTTTCCTTCAACAATCTGGATACAAAAAGCTACCACTCAGTCTCGATTTCCTTCCGATTGGTGTCCTCAATGTAACAGAGACGATTACTCAGATTTGTAATCAGCGTTACTCAAGCGGATGCGCCTTTCTATCCTGATAGATGCTAAAAAATCTTTCTAATGGCTTAATCAAAAAGCCATAAGAACTTGATTCATTAAAGTTAAGATAGATTTATTAAACTGGATTAGACGATCACACAATAGGAATCAGCTTAATCTCATTTAGTGGGAAGACGGCAATTAACTGCTCTCATAAAGGTAAAGGCGCTTTTCACATCACACTATGTTGCAAGACACTTTAACAATCCGGTATTACCAACGGTTAACTGACGCTCTAGTTGACCTGTGGAGCCGAGGCTATCGATTTGATGATTTACGGCTATATCTTGATGGTTACCTTGCTGCATTGAGGCACGCCAATACTCTTGAGGCGTATCTGATTCATCGGTTAGAAGAAGAAGTTACTCGCTATCTCTATGATGTTTCTAACTTTGAAAAACCAGAGCCAGAAGTTGAGCGGGGCTACTACTAAGTATCACAAAAATCCCCTTTGTCAAGCTAAACAAAGGGGATTTTTGTGATGAAATGCGATCGCCGATCGCATTTCATCACATCGCGATCGTCAAGATGCCATTGCCACTTCTACAATCTGCTGCAATTCACCTTTCTGGTAAAGCTCAATCAGGATGTCAGAACCTCCGACAAACTCCCCATTCACATACACTTGAGGAATAGTGGGCCAACTAGAAAATTCTTTGATTCCATCTCGAATTTCAGAGTCTGCTAACACATCAATCGTTTCAAACGGAACGCCTAAAACGTTGAGAATTTGAACGACGTTATTTGAAAAACCACATTGGGGCATAAGTTTATTCCCCTTCATAAAAACCATCACCTTATTGTCTTTTAGCAAGCTGTCAATTCGTGCTTTAGTTTCTGGAGTCATAAATTTAGTTAGGTAATGGGTTATTGACTATCAAACGCTGAATATTTGGATAATCCATCAAGCTAAACAGCTTGCTTAAAAGATTCCCATGCTTGAGGCGTATAGGTTTTAACCGCCATCGCATGAATCGCTCCACTCAACATTTCAGTTTGAATGGCATTGTAAACAAGCTGATGCTGTTGAACCAGCCGCTTTCCCTCAAACACTGGAGATACCACAATCACTTCATAGTGTTCGCCATCGCTTGTCAAAACTTGAACCTGAGCATCCGGGATCTCAACCTTAATCATGGCTTCAACCTGATCGGGGCTAACCATCGACCCTCCTTATCTTGTTGAGTAACTTAGTTTACTAGTTTAACGATTTAGTTGAACAATTTGAACTTAATCTGATGTGTTTGCTTCAGGTTTTGCTTAAAATCCTCCAAAGCCGAACGCTAGAAAGCAAAAGTTACCAGTTAAAAGCATCAGGTTAGAAGCAGTTTGATGCTTAACGGTCACTTGTTTTGCAGAGGTTTTGCAGAAGTAGGAGCGGGTGCAGCGCTATCGGCACGCGGTCGAGGAAAAGGAGAATCTACAAAGCCGAGTTCAAAAAGCTGTTGGTAAGCCTTTTTACCGAGATCACGAGTGGGCTGTTGGCTCCGAATAATTTGCACCAGCAAGGGAACCGCTAGCTCTGATTGATTTTGAGCGCGATGCACTAAGGCTAGTTGATAGGTTGAGTTATCTCTCATTTCAGCGGTTTCTAATGCTTTGCGGCGGTGCCCATCCGCGATGCGATTATCGATTCCAGAAAAACTGCCTGCTAGTTCTTGATAAAAGTTAGACAGTTGGTTAAAAACTTGACGTGCTTCCTGAAACTTTTTCAGCGCTAGAGGATAATTTTGGGAAGAAACGGCACTGTTGGCTTCTTGCATCAGCTTTGT
>CASBQE010000221.1 GCA_949127665.1 Synechococcales cyanobacterium PMM_0083 | reverse complement strand
CAGCGTGGAGAAGGAGACTTTGTGGGTAGCTTCGAGGGTGGCTCCTTGAAGTACAGTGCTACATTAAATACACCCATTGGTTCATCCTCATCATGCCAAAACGACTGACGATCGCCCAAGCCCAACAGCAACTTCCCAGCATGGCTAACGAACTTGGAGAGGAACCTGTGATTATTACCCAAGACGGCGTTCCAGTTATGGCAGCCCTGAGCTATGCTCACCTAACGGCTCTCCTCGAAACCCTCGACATTCTTACAGACAGCGAATTTATCGCAAAACTTCGCCAGAGCATCACTCAAGCTCAACAAGGACAAACGATTTCTTGGGAAGATGCCAAAGTCAAACTAGAACAATGAGCGACGAATCTGCTTCCACTGAGTACAAAATTCGGCTCGCGCCTCTAGCTCTGGAAATGTTGATGGAGGTGAAAGATCAGCGAGAACAGGAGAAACTGCACGATGACCTTCGGTCGGTCTAAGACCAACGCATCGATCAACTCAAAATTGAGCCAGAAAAGCAGGAAAAAGCACTTATAAATAGTCTATCGGGGTTTCGCAGCATTCGAGCCATTGGACAACGCGATCGCATCGTTTATCAAGTTGAATCAGACGAAATTGTGGTCGTCGTTGTTGGTTTAAGCCAGAAGTTAAGCCTTCCGCAGCGTGGAGAAGGGGACTTTTTGGGTGGCTTCCAGGGTGGCTCCTTGAATCGTTTTTTGGGCAAACAGGTAGTCTTTGTTTTGCCACAGGGGAATGAACGGCACATCTTTGACTAACTGGTTTTGCAGGTCGGCAAACAGTTGTTTACGGTTCGCAGGATTTTGTTCTCGGCGGCTTTGGTTGATCAGTTGGTTAGCGCGATCGCTGTAGTAAAACGACCCTTGCAAAAAGCTCGATCCATCTTCGCAGCCTGCGGCAGCCGACCCTTTGGTGCATTCCATAAACGGCTGAATGTAGTTATCCGGGTCGAGAAAGTCGGGTGACCAGTCCAGCAAAAAGATGGGGTATGCGCCTTTATCTAGATTTTTGTAGGCGGTGGTGGATTCCACGCTTTTGAGGTCAATTTGCATCAGATCACCCAGTTTTTTATGAGCGATCGCCCTCAGCGTTGTCACCGCCAGTTGGTCATTCACCAGATTCGAGCGATACCAAAACTCCAGTTTCAGCGGGTTCGTCTTGGAGTATCCCGCTTGGGTCAACAGTTCCGTGGCTTTGGCAACATTGCGATCGCCGAATGCCTGAAACACTGGCTTTTGTACCTCTAACGTCGTTGGAATCAAACTATAGAGCGGCTCAATTTGTCCTTGAAAAACCCGATCTTGAACGAGGGGACGATCCATCATGGCGGCGATCGCCTGCCGCACTTCCAGCTTATCCAACGGCGGCGATCGCAGGTTCAGCGTCAGATAATTAATCCCGCTGCCCGCTTTTTCCACCACCTGCCAGCCGTTTGTGGCGGCTCCAGTTTGCAACGTGCGAACTTGACCGACCGCAAGATTTTGGTAGGCAACATCCACTGACCCCGTGCGAAAGGCATTAAACAGGTTGGCAGGACTAGAGAAAAACTGAATGTCGATGCCCGTATTTTCCGGTTTTTTGCCCCAATATTGCTCAAAGGCATCCAGCCGCATTTGGTCGGTGCCATATTTGACCAATTTATAAGCTCCCGTCCCCACAAATGTTTCCGACTGAAAAGAGCCTTTCTTGATCTCATAGGCTTTGGGAGAAACCGCACATACGCCCGAAAACGCCAGTAACGCCGGAAATGCCGCAAAGGGTTTGGTTAGTTGAATTGTTAGCTCGTTGGTTGCCGTGGCTTTGACAGACTTGACCAAATCGGACAGCAGAAAGGCAGGAGAGCCGCTGTTTTGGATAAAGCGATTGAGCGAAAACGCCATCGCTTCGGCGTTAAATAAGGTGCCGTCATGAAACACAACGCCCGTTCTTAAGGGAATGGTGTAAGTCAAGCCATCGCCGCTGATTGTGGGCAGTGCAGTTGCTAACTGAGGCTGTAGTTCGGTGGTGCCAAGCTTATAGCCATAGAGGCGATCGCCCAAGTTGTACAGCAAGTTGCCAGCAAAAATTCCGTAGGCATCCGCTGGATCAATCGTGCTGACAGAAGCAGTAGTGCCCAACACGATCCGCCCCGTTGAATTTGCAGCACTGGGTTCAGGAGTCGAGCGGCTACAGCCCAATGCCAACCCGCAGCAAAGGCAGAATAAGAGTAGAAATTTAAGGAATTTAAGGGGCGATCGCCCAAGTTGACGCAGCATCCAATCGTTGACTCACCAGAGAAAAACCTTCGCAGTTAAGCATCCCACAATTGCGTCAACCGCCTGAGAACGCTTAAAACTTGATAGAAATTATGCCATTTAAGCTGCACCCTTTCTGCTCGCACTATTTCAAACGTGTGGCATATTCTTCGCCGGAACATCGCAAAGTCAGCTTTTCATGCTGTTATCTGGTCGTCACCCTAACATCATGAAGATGTTGAAGTTCTAACTTTCTAGGCACAAACCCAACAGATCGCGGCTCCCATCCTTCGCCACCGCTTGATTTTGCGTCCAGTAGTGCCCGTGGATAGCGCGATCAAGTGCATGAGGTTTAGTAAAGCTCGTGAATTTACGGTAATTTTTCCAGTTAGCCATTAACAAGCCTTGTATTCTCTACAAGATAGAT
>CASBQE010000220.1 GCA_949127665.1 Synechococcales cyanobacterium PMM_0083 | reverse complement strand
CGTGATGACGACGAAGGCGATCGCGCTAAAAATCAGAATATTCTGGCTGGCGCGTTCTTCAGCTTCAAATTGTCCCGCGTACTGAATGTAGTAGCCGGGTGGAATTTGAACTTGCTGCTTTACTTTCGCTTGAATATCATTCACGACCGATCGCAAATCTCGCCCTTGGGCATTGGCGGCGACCACAATTAAGCGAGAAACATTTTCACGGTTAATCGTGTTGGGTCCGGTGCCCTCTTGAACCTGTGCCACCTGCGCTAACGGGATCTTGTTGCCACTGGGCGTATCGACTAAAAGATTTCCAATTGTGTCCAAGCTTTGGCGGGCTTCAGGCTTGAGCCATACGATCAGATCAAATGTTTGTTGTTGATCTAACACTTGCGAAACCACTCGCCCATTCAGCGCCGTCTCGATCGTTTCTGACAGTTGCCCGATGGTTAAGCCGTAGCGTCCAGCGGCAGCGCGATCGAACTGAATCTGAATTTGCTCGACTGGAATTTGGGGTTCAAGCTGGAGATCGACAATGCCTTCGACTGGCTGCATGGCATCATTCACCTGCTGTCCGAGGGTGCGGAGTTGTTCCAGTTCAGGTCCAAAGATTTTGACCGCGATCGCACTGCGGACTCCCGACAATACTTCATCCATTCGGTGGGAGATAAAGCCGCCGACGTTGGGTGCTGCCCCCGGCACTTTGGCAAATTCTTGCCGCAACAACTCCACGCTGGCTTGGCGATCTTTCATCCCCGTCTTGCTCAACTCCACATCCAGATGAGCCAAGTTCACCCCTGCGGCATCGGCATCGCCCGCTGCCCGTCCCGATCGCACTTGAATAGTTTGAAAGCGAGGATTATCTTTCAGCTTATGTTCCAGCACCGATGCAGCGCTGTTGGTCGCTTCCAGTGACGAGCCGGGATAGAGCAGCAGCGTATTGACCAGCGATTGCTCTTGAAACTCTGGTAGGAATATGCGTCCGAACGAGGGCATGACGATCGCCGCTGCGACTAAGCTTGCCGCTGCGATCCCTAAGATGATGGGCGATCGCCGCATCGAAAACGTCAGCACCGACAGATAAATTCCTTTAAAGAATCGGGCAACCCAAGGTTCTCGCTCAGGCAGGCGACCGTAGGGCAGCAAAATCGCGCACAGAGCCGGTGTGACGGTCAGGGCGACGACGCTGGAAGCCAACACTGCCGCCAAATAGCCCAACCCCATGGGGATGAAAATGCTGCCTTCGACCCCCGTGAGCGCAAAGATGGGTGAGAAGACGACGACCGTAATAATCGTGGCTCCAAACACCGAATCGCGCACTTCCTGACAGCCCTCAAACACTACGTCTAAAACAGGTTTGGGAGTTGGCGAATACTTGTTTTCCCGCAGACACCGGTAGACATTTTCAGCATCGACGATCGCGTCATCCACCGCAGAGCCGATTGCCACCGCTAAACCGCCCAATGTCATCGTGTTCAACCCTTGTCCGAGCCAGTTAAGCGCCAGCACTCCGATCAATAAGGACAAAGGCAGAGCCGCTAAACACACGGCTAAGTTGCGCCAATTCATTAAAAACGGAATCAGGATCAAGGCAACGATAATGCTGCCTTCGATTAAGGCTTCTCGTACATTGTCGATTGACGCATCAATATAAGTTTCCTGGCGAAACGTCGTGGCAACCTGAATTCCTGCTGGCAATCCGGCTTTCACCTCGGACATGGCAGCTTCCACGGCGCGGGTGACGGTGGGCGTGTCGGCTTGAGGTTGTTTATTGACGATCGCCACGACCGCTTTTTGAGCGTTGACACTGGCATCGCCCCGCTTCACGGCTGCCCCAATTTTGACATCGGCAACATCGGTAATTCTAACGGGTGTGCCATTCCGGGCAATAATCACCGATTGCTTCAGCGCTTCAATGTCTTCAATCCGCCCAATGCCTCGGATCAACTTTTCGCGATCGGGCGTAATCAAATATCCTCCCGGAGCATTCACATTTGCCGCCGCCACTGCTTCAGCCACGTCTTGTAGAGAGACGTTGAACGCTTGGAGTTTTTCGGGAGCGACCAACACTTGATATTGCCGCACATCGCCACCAAACACGATCACCTGCGTGACTCCCGGCACTGCCAGCAAACGGTTGGTGACTTGCCAATCGACAATCCGCCGCACGTCCATCAAGTCAGTGGTTTTGGAAGTGAAGGCATAAGTGGCGATCGTGCCGATCGGCGAACTGATCGGGGCAATCTGCGGAATCTCAATCCCGGCTGGCAGTTTACTTTGAGCCGACTGCAACCGTTCCGTCACCAACTGCCTTGCCTGATAAATATCGGTGCCCCAGTTGAACACGACGCGCACGACTGAAATACTGGCAGCACTGGAAGATCGCACTGCGGAAACGCCCGGTGTGCCATTGATGGCGCTCTCGATCGGCAATGTCACCAGCGATTCCACTTCTTCGGGCGCGAGTCCGGGTGCTTCGGTTTGAATTTCCACTTGCGGCGGGGCAAAGGTGGGAAACACATCCAGCGGCATCTGACTAATGGTGCGAAAAATCCAGATGGTCAGGATCATTGCGCCCAAAATCACTAGCCAACGACGGGCGATCGCCCATTGAATCATGGAACTCAGCATAGGATTTAAGCTTTAGTAGCGGTAACGACCATGAATTCCCACGCCCATCCAAATCGTATTTTGGTTGCAGCCTGAATCGGCAGTTGGGCGGCAGAGAAAAAACTGTGAAATTCTGTCTGCGTATAACATTGCCTGTAGCCCGAATCGGTTACTTTCAGGACGGCATCATAAAAACGACACAGCAAATAGTCTTTGCACCAATCCAGGATCACCACTTTTCCATCTGGCTTGAGCACTCGTTTCATTTCTGCCAGTGCATCAATGGGCTGATCGAAATAATGGAAAGAATTCGCACAGACCACCACATCAAACTGCTTATCGGCGGCAGGAATCTCTGTGGCGCTTCCTTGTTCAAATTTGACAGCAGCATACTGATCAAGTTTTTGTTGAGCGATCGCTAGCATTTCTGTTGAAATATCGATTCCTAAAATCTGCTGATTGGGGTTGTCTTGCACGAGCAATCGCTCAAATTCACCCGTTCCACACGCGATATCGAGAACGTTGGCTTCCGCAGGAATCGCTGCCCACTGTTTCACAAAATTTAGAGTGTTGCCGATATAGGTTTTCCAACGCCGATCGTAGATTTTGGCAAGCTGGTCATATTGCTGCTGAACGACTGATTGCACCATGTTGTTATCTCAACGCTATAAAAATCAAGGTATCTATTGTGTAGTGGGCAGATTTATTCAGTGATTCGCTCCGCGATCGCCCCTTCAATTTATCTAGCTGAATCAAGTAAGATGACATCAAGTAGCCTCACAAACGTATGACAACGAAAGAGTTAATCATTCAAGCGCTTAACGAAATTCCTGAATCTGCACTGCCAGAAATTTTGGAATATGTGCGCGATCGAAAAGCTGAACATTCCAAACCCATAGTCCGAAAAGAAGTTTGGGATGCATATCAAGCATCGATCCAAGAACGAGATGAGGTTTACCGTCGCCTTGCAAACTCCTAATTTTTTGACGCTGCCGGAAGTTCTGGCATTGCATGACGATCAAATTTCTCGCTTTGGCGGAACTTCGGGTCTTCGGGATGTCGGGTTGCTGGAGTCGGCTCTGGCACAACCGCAAGCCACCTTTGGCGGGGAATTGCTGCACCCCACAATCTATGAGCAAGCCGCCGCTTATCTGTTTCACCTAGCGATGAATCATCCGTTTCTGGATGGCAATAAGCGAACTGCCTTTGCCGTGATGGATGCTTTTTTGCGGCTAAATGGCTATCAATTGAATTTGAGTGATGATCAGACATATCAGTTGGTGTTAGACGTGGTTCAAAAAACGGTGAGTAAAGCGGAGTTGAGCGATCGCCTAAAAGAAGCAGTCCTATCAAGGTGAGCGATCAGCCTCTGATTTAGATGGCTGCAACATTGACGAGGTGTAAGCCTCATAGTTAGTCAGGCTCAAGCTATTGACGTTTTCAGTCTGCTCATGATGCACAGGTATCAACGCTTTCTGATTGCGACGATTCGCCCAAAACGTGCCTGCCCAGAACATACTTGCCGCGATCGCTCCACCCATTGGAATCACAATCCACCAGGGCATTGCAGGCTGTGGGTTAGAAACGGGTGCAGCATTCTCTTCGTGAGCATCCGCCGACTTACTGCCCCGCAGCGATTGAGCATATAGCTGGTTAGCCCGCTGAGTCACAACGCGATCGCCATCGAACAGTCCAGACTTAACCTCAACAAACTCACCTGATTCTTGACCCAATGTGACTTCTGTAGGCTGAAAGGCTGCGCCATTCTGCACAAAGACGATCGTCTTTTTACCCGTTGTTGTCACCAGCGCAGACTTAGGCACAACCAATAGAGCAGCGGAACTGCGATTCGTCAGCACTTCCAACTCCGCAAACATTCCTGGCTTTAAAACCCCGTTTGGATTGTCCAGTCTGGTTCTCACGGGCACGACACGAGTTTCGCCCTGCACAGTAGAACCAATGACGCTAACTTGTCCTGTAAAAATCCGGTTGGGTAAGCTGGCAACTTTGATCTGAACTCGTTGCCCGGTCTGAATCCGATCGAGATCTTTTTCATACACATTGGCGCTCACCTGAACGCTACTGCCGTTGATGATGGTCATCAGTTTTTTGCCGGCATCCTCGCCCGATTCGCCCGTAGTCGCTTCGCGATCAGCAATGGTTCCTGAAATGGGAGCCGCGATCGCGATTGTACCGTCTTGATTTGCACTTGCGCCCAGTTGCCGCAGGCGAGTTTGATAGGTTTCTGCACTCAATTGCACCCGCGATCGCGCCACTTGCACAGCCGATTCAGCCCGTCGCAATTGTGCCGCCGCTGCCGAAACCTCTAAACGACTTGCCGCTTTGGTGAGAGCCGCTTTTGCGTCCGCCAGCTTGGTTTCTGATTCTAAAAATGTTCGGCGGGGAATGGCTCCATTTGTTGCCAATTCTTGATCTTTGTCGTATCGTTCTTGAGCAAAACTGAGTTGTGTTCGAGCTTGGGCAACCTCGGAGGCAGCGATTTTCTGTTGCTGAGTCAGGTTCTCCTGTGCCAGTCGCAAATCGGCTTGGGCTTGTTGAATAGACGCGATCGCCTCCGATTTGCGGTCTAACGCGGTGGTTCGTAACTCTGCCAACTCTGGACTGGTCATAATCGCCATCGCCTGACCCGCAATCACCCGATCTCCCGGTTGCACCAGCAACCGCGTTACAGTTCCTCTCACCGGAGTCGTCACTTCCACCTGTTGATTGGGCAGTGACTCAATTTGTCCAGTGGTTTTAGTACCAAACACTAAGCGTTGACGAGAGACAGGTTCGACCTTTAAACCCAGTTGCTTTGTCGTTTCGGCATCAACCTGAATCGCATCCGCCGACTGCACCGATTGGCTCCCGCCCTGAAATTCGTTGCCGTGTCCAGCATGAGCGAATACACGAATCGGAGTTGATATCAACAGCAAGGTCAACAGAGTGAAAGAGAGTCGAGCAGTAGAGTGTTTTGGAGAGCGAATCATTTATGAGTTCCTTTGCACATCACTCAATCAACAGTGTTTCAGGTAGAAATGAAATCAGAATGAAATTTTGCAGGATGAGCTATTGCTTGTACCAGGCTTTTCGCCATTGCTTCATTGGGTCAGTTTCGGCTTGCTGAGAGGCAATAATATCTTTTGCCAATTTTTGAACTTCAGGACGCTTAGGTTTAGTAAGGGCATCATTCGCCATAGCGATCGCGTTGATGATGAGTCATGCCATCGATAAAACGCAGGTCAAACTCAGCATTAGCAGGTTCGAGATCCATCCCGTGATTCATGCCGCCCATTTTGCTGTAATCCTTTCCCTGCATCGATCCTGCATTGGTTGTAGAGGAATTAAGCGAGGCTTGATTTTGAGCTAATGTTGAGCGGGCATTGAGAAGAGTGCTAGTAGACTGAACTGAAAGTTCTGCAACGTAAGGGCTTAGCATTCGGTAGTTTTTCTCTGATTAAGTCGCGGCGATCGCCCCTAGTTCGCTTCCCGGAGGGTATGCTAAGCCTCTACAGGAATCTGATAAATCAACGAAAAATAGAGGTGCCACCAGTTTGTCTGCCGATGTTTGAATCAAGTGTCATAAAGGTTGCAACGGCTAGATCTGTCTACCAATTTTTCACCTGAATTCAAACCAGAAATGCCTGAAAAATACTAGGTTAGGCTT
>CASBQE010000219.1 GCA_949127665.1 Synechococcales cyanobacterium PMM_0083 | reverse complement strand
TTATTATGGGAACACATTCAATTTGACGCGAACGGAGAACCGATCGACGATGTGCGAGTTTCCCCCGATTGGACTATTGAAATTTTGTCGCCCGACCAAAGTTCCAATCGTGTGACTGGGAATATTCTGCACTGTCTTAAACATGGGTGCCAGTTAGGATGGCTGATTGATCCCAGCGATCGCTCAGTTCTAGTCTTTCAACCCAATCAACAACCCGAATTACGCAGTCAAGAGGATGAATTAAAAGTTCTCACTAGAATTGAGCTTAAGCTAACCGTAAATCAAGTTTTTGACTGGCTAACCATGCAGAATGCTTAGTTTTCACGCTTCTAAATGTATCCTAATCACCCTAAAACTAACCTTTAACATCAGGCAGAACACTACAATGGGAAACCCGACGATTGAGTACTTGCGTGAACTGCCGGACGATCGCGCACCGGGCGATCTTTCATAGGATAAAATCTTCTAATAATTTCGTTATTCAACTGAATCCAACTAATTTGAAAACAACATTAAAAAGAAAATTAGGATATTTGAACCTATGGAGACGAAAGAAATTACGATTCGCATTAATGCTGAATTTGCTCACGTTTTTGAAACTGCTTCAGAGGAACAACGGCACAAGATGGAGGTGTTACTGAGTTTAAAGCTAGGAGAAGTCATGCGCCAAAAGAAGCCCCTTGAAGAAATAATGAGCGAGATTAGTTGCAAAGCTCAAGAACGAAGCTTGACACCTGAAATGTTAGATGCGCTTCTGAATGAGTAATAGACGATATGTGTTTGACACTAATATTTTTGTCGGCGCATTGCTGTTTTCAACAGGTAAACCTGCTCAAGTTTTTCAATATGTGCTAAGGCAAGGTGAAATTCTAGTGTCCTTTGAGTTACTAGAAGAACTGAATGAAGTGTTAAGGCGCGAAAAATTCAGTCGCTACATCACATCTGAAGATCGAGAGAAATTTTTAGAGGCATTAATAGAACGGTCGATATTAGTTAAGCTAACGGAAAAGATTCAAGTATGCCGTGATTTAAAGGATGATCAAATTCTAGAACTTGCCATTAGTGGAAGCGCAAAATTCATCATTACAGGTGATAAAGATTTACTTGTATTGAATCCATTTCGAGATGTGCAAATAATTACACCAGAAGCTTTTCTACAAAATATTGAATCAATCTAAAAAAGCAAATTAGTAAATCATTATTTTTTCTAGACACCCCTTTAACTGAGACATCATCATGGGAAAACCAACGGGCTTTATTGAATACTTGCGGGAACTGCCGGACGATCGCGCACCGGGCGATCGCATCCACGATTGGAGCGAGATCCATCGGCACTTGCCAGAGGACAAACTTCGTGACCAAGGTGCCCGCTGCATGGATTGCGGCACTCCTTTTTGTCACACGGGCACCATCATCAGCGGCATGGCAAGCGGTTGCCCGATCAATAACCTGATCCCTGAATGGAACGACCTGGTATATCGCGGGTTATGGCACGAAGCCCTCGATCGCCTGCACAAAACCAACAACTTCCCCGAATTCACCGGGCGAGTCTGTCCCGCTCCCTGCGAAGGTTCCTGCGTTTTGGGCATCACCAATCCGCCCGTCACCATCAAAAACATCGAATGCTCCATCGTTGACAAAGGCTGGGATGAAGGCTGGATTACGCCCAATCCACCCAGCACCCGCACGGGCAAAAAAGTTGCCGTGATCGGGTCGGGTCCTGCGGGATTATCTGCCGCTGACCAATTGAATAAAGCCGGACATTGGGTGACGGTGTTTGAACGCGCCGATCGCCCCGGTGGATTGCTGATGTATGGCATCCCCAACATGAAGCTAGAAAAAGAAGCGATCGTCCAGCGTCGCCTTCAGCTATTGGAAGACGAAGGCGTGACCTTCCAGTGCAACACGGAAATTGGCAAAGACCTGCCCGTCGAGCAACTGCTGCGGGAGTATGACTCGGTGATGCTGTGTACCGGAGCCACGAAGCCTCGCGACTTGCCGATTCCAGGACGAGAACTCAATGGTATCCACTTCGCCATGGATTTTCTCACCGCCAATACTCAGGCATTGCTGGATCAGAATCCACACACGCCCATTTCTGCCACGGGCAAAGACGTGGTGATCATCGGCGGCGGCGACACGGGCACCGACTGTGTAGGAACCTCCCTGCGCCATGGCTGCAAAAGCCTGATTCAGCTTGAAATTATGGACAAGCCGCCTCTGACTCGCGCCCCCAATAATCCTTGGCCCGAATGGCCCAAGGTCTACCGGATGGACTACGGACAGGAAGAAGCTGCTGCTGTGTTTGGGGATGATCCACGTGGCTATCTCACTACTGCGACGAAGTTTGAAGGGGATGAAACGGGCAGTGTCAAAGCTATTCACACGGTTCAAGTCAAGTGGGAACGAAATGAGAAAGGTCAGTTTATTCCCCAGCACATTCCTGGAACCGAACAAGTGCTGCCTGCCCGATTGG
This sequence comes from Synechococcales cyanobacterium PMM_0083, assembly GCA_949127665.1. Taxonomy (GTDB): domain Bacteria; phylum Cyanobacteriota; class Cyanobacteriia; order Leptolyngbyales; family Leptolyngbyaceae; genus ULC077BIN1. The sequence goes on along the minus strand of CASBQE010000219.1, from coordinate 124 downwards.
TGCTGCTGGCAATGGGTTTTCTAGGTCCAGAACAGCCATTGCTCGATGCCTTGGGTGTGGAACGCGATCCCCGCAGTAATGTCAAAGCTGACCCCACAAGCTACATCACCAGCATTCCAGGCGT
>CASBQE010000218.1 GCA_949127665.1 Synechococcales cyanobacterium PMM_0083 | reverse complement strand
TTTATTCCCTGTATGGCAGAGCGCGATCCGAGCGTGTTGCCCTGGGGCAAACTGGGTGCCGATTACGTGGTCGAATCCACCGGGCACTTTACCGATTTTGCCGGAGCCGAAAACCATCTCAAAGCCGGAGCAAAACGAGTGATCATTTCTGCGCCCACCAAAGATCCCGATCGCGTGAAAACTTTGGTTCTGGGTGTGAATGACGACGAGTACGATCCCGCAACTGATGTGGTGGTTTCCAATGCAAGCTGCACAACTAACTGCCTCGCCCCGATCGCCAAAGTGCTGCACCAAAATTTTGGGATCACCGAAGGCTTAATGACCACCGTTCACTCTATGACCGCCACTCAGCCGACGGTCGATGGTCCTAGCAAAAAAGACTGGCGCGGCGGACGCGGTGCCTCTCAAAATATCATCCCGTCTTCCACGGGTGCCGCAAAAGCCGTCGCTCTGGTATTGCCCGATCTCAAAGGCAAGCTCACTGGCATGGCATTTCGGGTCGGCACTCCTGATGTTTCCGTTGTTGACCTCACCTTTAAAACGGCAAAAGCTACCAGCCACAGAGAAATTTGTGAGGCAATGAAAGCCGCAGCCGATGGTGAAATGAAGGGGATTTTGGGCTACACCGACGAAGAACTCGTCTCCATGGATTTCCGCACCGATCCCCGATCTAGCATTTTTGATGCCAAGGCAAGCATGGAACTTAATTCCAACTTTTTCAAAGTCGTTGCCTGGTATGACAACGAGTGGGGCTATTCCTGCCGCGTGGTTGACCTGATGGTAGACATGGCGAAGAAGGAAGGGCTTGCGTAGGAGTTCTAATCGTGAAAATGTCCTGATTGCGGCTCATGGTAATTCGTTGTGCTCGATTATCATGAAGCTAGAAGATTCCATGCCTGAAGAGGTGCCGGGAGTTGAGTCAGAAACAGCAGTGCCACTGGTGTATGAAATCGATTCGGCAGATCAAGTCACTAGCAAAAAAATTCTCAAGTAGCAGTAAAGAACGTTTAGCATCAATTCTTGTGACTAAGATTTGGTATTCATAAAAGCTAAACGGTCAGTAGATTTTTTCAACTCTTGTTCACTAGCTTTTGAAGGAGATTCACATGGCGAAGACTTTACTAGAACAACTAAGAGACATGACGGTGGTCGTTGCCGACACCGGCGATATTCAAGCGATCGAGAAATTCAAACCGCGCGATGCGACTACCAATCCTTCACTGATTACCGCAGCGGCTCAAATGCCTGAATATCAAAGCATTGTGGATGAAACGCTGTTGAAAGCGAGGAAGGATTCTGGCTCGGATGCCACCGATGCTCAGGTTGTGTCTTTAGCCTTCGATCGCCTCGCAGTAGAATTTGGCAAAAAAATTCTGGAAATCGTGCCCAAGCGGGTTTCCACCGAAGTGGATGCGCGGTTGTCCTATGACACCGAAGCCACGATCGCCAAAGGTCGCTATCTCATTTCAGAATATGAATCAGCAGGCGTTTCCCGCGATCGCATTTTGATCAAAATCGCCTCCACCTGGGAAGGAATTAAAGCCGCAGAAGTGCTAGAGAAAGAAGGGATTCACTGTAACTTGACGCTGCTGTTTGGGCTGCACCAAGCGATCGCCTGTGCCGAAGCCGGAGCCACCCTAATCTCGCCCTTTGTCGGTCGCATCCTTGACTGGCACGTCAAAGAAACAGGCAAACAGTATTCCGCCACCGAAGATCCCGGTGTACAATCCGTCACCACCATCTATAACTACTACAAGAAGTTTGGCTATGACACCGAAGTCATGGGTGCTAGCTTCCGCAGCATTGGCGAAATTACCGAACTGGCAGGCTGCGATCTGCTCACCATTTCCCCAAAACTTTTAGCAGAACTAGATTCTACCGAAGCCGAATTGCCCCGTCGGTTAGACCCCGCCAAAGCGGCAACCCTCGATATTGAGAAGCTTGCGATCGACAAGGCAACCTTCGACAAAATGCACGCCGAAGACCGCATGGCAACCGACAAACTAGATGAAGGTATCAAAGGCTTTACCAAAGCCCTCGAAGCCTTGGAGCAACTGCTAGAATCTCGCCTCTCTCAACTCGAATCCGGCGATAAAGGACACCAAGTCGCAGACGACATTTTCCATGCCTACGACTTGGATGGCGATGGCTTCATCACCCGCGAAGAATGGCTGGGCACCGATGCGGTTTTCGATGCCCTGGATGAAGACCACGACGGCAAAATTTCTCCCAAGGAAATGGGTGCAGGCTTAGGCACTGCGGTCTTGCAACTCGCGCAGGCGTAAGCATGATTGAGTAGGGGCGGGCTTTGTCTAGCGATCGCGGTTCAACGGCGGATTCTCTAGTGAAACTCGCCCCTAATATTTAAAAGTTCTATTTCTTAAAATTCCGACGTGATGTTGCGCGGCAGGAAGGGGGCGATCGCCCCTATCGGCAGGATATTCAGAAAATCCCAGGCTAATGCAGGAGCAATATACAGAAACTTTCTGAATATCTCTCCCTCCAGGATTTTTATACAGAAAGTTTCTCTCTAATAATAGTTGGATTGCTTCATATCTTTGTGGAGAGCATTTTTGTAGATTGTCAAGGTGTGGAGAAGCGTTTGAAAATTATCTATGAGTGTATGTGCTATAAATTGGCAAAGATTCAGAACTAATGGGATCACTACCAACATGGAATTATCTGTACTAGCTTTACAAGCAGTGAATATTGCGCTACACGCGATCGATAAAGTTTCAGGCGGTGCTTTGGAAAAAGCTGGTGCAGATGTTTTAGGTTTCTTGGCAGAAAGATTTCAAAGCAAACTCCAAATCGAAAAGTCTGAAGCAAAGCTCTTAGAAGCTGCGATCCTAAGTGAGGCTGAATGGGACAGTAAGTTTCAAGAAGATCTCGAAAGGCTGGTAAATAATTATCAAAAAATTCAAATCTCTTCCCGTGTTTCTCAGAGTACGGAGTCAGGGGTCAATATTAATGTTGATAAAAATTCAGGAACGGTTGTGGGGCAGCAGATAGGGCAACAGTTTTTTCGTTAATCAGTTTTTTGACCTCAAGAATTCCGATTTAGCATCTAATAGAAATTTATTTAAGAAGCTCCTCAACTACATCAAGGTAGCTGCATTTTTGCTGTGCGCGGTGTTCTTTTGGGTTTTATTTGGCTGGTTGGCTGACTATTCATTCCCTTTTGGTCAAGCATTAGAGTTATTTCTTTCGTGTTTCACGGGTACTGTTTCAGCGAAAATCAATAGCTTACAACAGCAATTACAGAGGACAGATATAATTCCTCAGCCCGGTAATACACAACAAGTTCAAAAGCTGAATAACTTAGAGTCTCAAGCATGGCTATATAAAGGCATTTTGGAACGTCTTGGTGTAGATCCTTCTGCGAATCATGAAAAAATTGCTAAAACTCTTGAGGCATTAGAGTACAAAAGAAGCGAAATCTTACAAGAACTTGAGCCTCGAAGACCTCGGAGTTATCGTGTTTTGGCAGAAATACAGGATTCTGCTCGTGATTTCTTGGCAAGTCAGGCTGAGAAAGACTATGAACAGCTTGAGAAAATTGTAAGCAATCTAGCCATCTTCGCAATTGGCAGAAAACCCTCTCAAGTCATTCTTTCAGAAGTAATTAATAAATTAGCCGTTGAATTAGCACAAAGCTCTGACCAAATAAGTCCATATCGCCTTCGTCTTGCTTACAAGCTTGATGAATTAATGAAAGCTATATCATCACGCTTAATATTAGGTTCTACTGATTCTAAAACCGATAGTGACTATCAATCGCTTGTCAATGAACTGCGCTCTCGGATCAATCTCTTATCTAATCAATTTAATAGTCTACTTAAAGCTAGGCAGGAAAGTGAGATCGAAGTAGATAGACGATTACAGGAAATTTCTAGCCTCACTGGTAGTATTTCTGATTTGCATAAAGCCATATCCACCCGTGATGCTGACATAATTACTTTACGGAAGAATGCCCACGAGCTAACAGAATTAAGCCGCCGAAAAGAGGGACAGATAAACAATCTAGAGAATTTAATATCTGAACTGCAAACAGATATTCAGGGTTCAATAGGATTTGATCAAAGAAAACAATCTCAAGTCAATTATTTACAGAGCCAGTTATCTCAATTAAATCAAGAGAAAAAAGATCTCCAGAATAGAATTCAAGCCATAACCAACTATGCTCAAAGCAAAAAAACGGAAGTTGAAAATTTAGAAAGCGAAAAATCCCAGCTAGATCTTCAAAAATTAGAGCTGCAGCGAAAGTACCAGTTGCTATATCAAAACTATCAGCAGAAGCAAGAAGAGATAGCTAATTTAAATAAAAAGCTAGAGGATCTGTCCAAAACTAATCAATCTAAACTCCAGACTTCTACCTATACGACATCGCAGGCATCCATCAAACCAGTCACAACTAAGCCCATAATCTCAGTACAAGAGTGGAAACAAATCTCTAATCAAAGTGATTATGTGTATGTAAATGGTTATCGAAAACAAAATGGCACTTGGGTTAATGAATACTATCGAAAACCACCAATAAGGAAACGAGTAAGGTAGTGAGTGTCCAGCAGCCTAAAAACCCGGTTGGAGCGGATTGACAAAGGTGGTTGATGTTGTAGCAAAGGTTATCGGCAACCGCTCAACCGGAGCATTAGTTGAAGCGCATAGTTTCGGTGGGATCTTCCAGTGTTGCAGCTTTCAGCGATCGCAGTTTTCCTACCTATTCACTTGTAGACATCTTGTCCAAGCCAGTTCCAGTCAGACACGCGCCTGCCAGATTTGTGCCTGACAGATTAGCATTCTCCACGTCTGCACAGAGGAGATTTGCCCCTGCCAAGTTCGCGCCTGCCAGATTTGCGCCTGTTAAATTCGCTTCTTCCAAATTCGCTTCGCTGACGATCGCGCCTTGAAGGTCAGCCTGCATCAGGTTTGCACCATGCAGATTGGCGCTGCTGAGGTTGGCACCGCGCAGGTCGGCACCGCGCAGGTCAGCACCTTGCAGATTGCAGCCCATTAGGTTTGCGCCGCTGAGAAACGAGCCAGCAAGGGTAGCTTTTGTCAGGCGCGATCGCATCAAGTTTGCGCCCCGCAGATTTGCCCCGCGTAGGTCGGCTTCGGTCAGATCCGCCTGCATCAAGTTTGCACCCATCAGCGTTGCCCGCAGATCTGCCTTGATCAATTGGCAGCCTAACAAGTTTGCGCCTTCCAAAGAGGCTCCAGTAAGCTTGGTGTGTTTCAAGTCAGCACCTATGAGTCGTGCGCCAGTCAGATTCACGCCTTGTAGGGCTTTTCCCGACAAGTCAGCTTCTTCCAGATCGGCACCCGGCAAGTATTTTACGTCTGAGGATTGAGTTTCGGAAGATTGAAGATCAAGGGTCATAGGAAAGTTAGTGGGATGAACTAAGAGCGAGAAATCAGGGCTTCATCGTGGGAATCTAATAGCCAGAGTCCGGCGGAAATTTTTGGCAGGCTTACGGGTAAGTTGAGTCCCTGTTGCAGTCCAGACACCAGCAGTGTTAAAGTCTCAAGCAGTTTCGGGTCCCAGCGCTGGCTTTGCTCTTGTTGGCATTGAGCCAGGGCGATCGCCAAACATTCTGGGATGCTAAGAGTGCCTTCCGATTTAGCACTTTGATCGGCAACCTGCTGTTGAAATGCAGCCACCAACCCTAATATGCGAGACTCTAAAGGAATTTCGTCGCCTGCCAAACCACCCGGTTGCCCAGAGCCATCCCACTGTTCGCCGAGGTGAGTAATGATGGTGGCGATCGCCCTGAGTTGCGGCATGGTGCGGAGTACTTGGGCACCCGGCACGAGGGGGCAACAGGGCGCATCCATGGATTGCTCTTCAGGATATCGCCCAAAACTGCTAGGAGTAAGCATTGATGTAGAAGACTGCAAAGGAGCCAAGCGATGAAGCAAGCTTGCTAGTTTGAGTCGATTTAATTGCCACACCGGAAGATCTAAAAATTGCCCCATCGCTTCAACCAGGGTGGCAACTTCAGCGGCAGCATTGGGGTTGAGCACATCCGCTTGATCCGTTAGTTGCGCCATTCGCAGAAACGCCTGCACCTCATTCGACAGCAGATTGCTATCCAGAATTTGAGGCTGATCGAAGATATTATGAGTGGGCGTGATCGTATGGCTTTCCTGCAAGTAATCCACCACGCGAGAGACAATGGATTCCAGTGGATCTCGCTGTTCAATCGGTGTAGAAACGATCGCTTGAATGTGGTCGGTTAGCGTGTCAGCCAGCGTCGGATTGTAGCTACGCAGGTGAGCGATCGCCAGTTCCATCGTCTCCTGCACCAGGTTTGCTTCAAACGTCCAAAAGCCGTAAAACTTGCGTTCTAGATCCACCGTAGGAAAGCCTTGCTTGCCATAGTCTGCTTCCGATAGCTCCTGACATAGCACCATCGCCGAATAAGTGGGAGCCAAAATCATCAAATGCCACTCCTCCGCCACCGGATCATCGACATTTAGGCTAACCAACTCCACATTTTGGCGCTGGCTGGTTGGATGCTCGCCAAAGCCGCTGTCGGGTGCTGCCATGATCACTACTTGCCGCGATCGCTCTGCCAATTCGGCGTAGCGATCGGCTTCTTCCAAGTACCACTTGCCCCGCTGAAAGGCAGTGATCACCAAGGGTTCACTGCTACAGGTGAGAATACAATCCTCTAAGGCATGGCAGAGCGCCACCAGTGTATTTTTGTAATACACGCCAAAATTGAGCGATCGCTGAGTGCCTTGTCCTGATTGGTGCGCCGACTTTAACTGATAGAGGATTGAACCTTCAAGCATGGTACAAAGATGTTCCTAAACTGACAGTAGTAATTCCTTCGGTTTTTGCTCAATCGGAGCCGACAGCGCCTCCTCCAAATCAGCCCGTCCCAAACGCTCTTCCAAAATATCCATGACCTCACGCCCAAAATCATTGGGGTTGCGCCGCCAAGCTTCCAAGCAGACGTTGCCAAAAAATGAGCCAAGGGGTTGAGGATTCCAAAGAAGCTTATGCACGGTCCAAGGCTTGACGTTCATTGGGTCGTAACCGGGACGCAGAATGTCATTTTTGAACGCATATTCTTCCAGGTGCGTGTGCGGCTGTAAACCAATAAAGAAGATGGCAGGCTCTACTTTATCGGCACCCAAAATGCTTTCGAGTTCGCGGTGGTAGGCGATCGTTTGGCGAATCGTGTCGAAGGTTTCATCGATTACGTTAAAGGAATAGTTCACGGAGACTAAATCGTTAAATCCAGCCGCCTTCAAATCGCGGCAGTTTTGTAAAACAGTCCGGAGGTTATAGCCCATTCTCATTTTACGAACGAGTTCCTGAGAGCCGCTGGTGATGCCAATTTCAAAGTAGTTCATGCCCGTTTGCACCATCAGATCGCAAAGATGAGGCGTGAGGTTGTCGGCGCGAATGTAAGCTGCCCAGTGGATGTCTTTCATGCCAGCATCCAGCACCTTTTGCAGCAATTCCACTACGTCATCCATATACTTGCGGGCGGGGATCAGTTGGGCATCGGTGAACCAAAAGTTGCGAATGCCGCGATCGTACAATTGACGCATTTCTGCAACCACTTCATCAGATGGGTTGATCCGCACCTGCTTGCCTTCGATCACGGTATAAATACAGTAGCAGCAGTTGTGCGGACAACCCCGCTTCGTTTGCACCCCGACATAAAAGTCTTCAGCTTCTAGATAATAGTTAAAGTCTGTCCAAATCGTTTCGATGTAACTGTAGTTGCAAGCCGTTTTTTCGATCGCCGCTGGAATTTCGTGAATCAAGCGATCGCGGGGAGCAGTTTCTCCCACAACGTAGCAGCGCTCTTGAGCCAAACTTTCGCCGCGCACAATTCGTTCCAACAGAGCTTCACCTTCACCGACAGAAACGATCGCTCCTTTTGGTAGACTTTTCCCCAGTTGCTCATAAAACACGCTGACTGCGCCCCCGCCAACCACCACTTGCACATCGGGCTGATATTTCTTTGCCCGTTTAGTGCCGCGTTTAATCAAGCCTAGGTTGCGCCACAGCTCACCATAGTAGCCCGTGGCAATCCGGGTTAACCCAAATGCACCCTTCAGCTTGACGAATGGATTGAGCGAGTAAAAGAACTCAAAGGTGTATTGCAGTGGATTGCCGCCCCGTCCGCCCACAGGCGCATAGATCTGAATATCTCGCCAAGAGAACACAATCAACGTAGGTTTGAATCCATCAATACACTCATCCAAAGCGCTAGCGTAATCGAGCGGAGGCACAGTGCCTAAGTCGAAAATGCGCTGCTGAACGGCAGGAAACTGCTTGTGGACATGATCTGCCAGGTAAACAACGCCAATTGGAAAAATTGGATTGCAGGGGAGACGAACGTAGAGAATCCGACTTTCCATAGCGGTCACTTTACGATGAGATTTCTGAAAAGAATAATTTCTGAGTTTATGTCACACAACTTTACGATACCACTGACTTTAGTGACCTGGACAGATTACCGGAAATTATTGAATCGATTTCATCATCACTTCTTGTTTATGAGAAGGAGAGTAGGCAGAAAGCGATCGCAAATTCTTAGAAAAAAGCAATTCTATCGATGGTTAGTGATTGGATTTACAACTAGCCGCGATCGCTAATGTTAAGGTTGTTCGATATTAAAAGCCCTCTAGCGCAATCTACTTAATAATATGGCTCAAATTTTTGATCCCATCCCTTCTGAGCAGCGCAGTGCCATTATTTGCTGCTATGTCAATGCCACGAGTCGTATCCAGGTTGCCCGAATCACCAACATGCCAAATTGGTATTTTGAACGGGTTGTATTTCCAGGGCAACGATTGATTTTTGAGACAATGCCAGAGTCATTGCTAGAAATTCACTGTGGCATGATGGCAAGCGCGATTTTGGCAGATACTATTCCCTGCGATCGCCTACAAATTTCAGATGAAGTCATTCCATCCTCTTCCCCAGACTATGAGCAGCGTTTAGAAGAACTCAACGATGGTTTAGGATCAGTCCCCCCTTTAGTTGCTATCCCGACTTCCATTACAACCGAAGTTACTTTGTAAGCGGCTACAGCTACAGCAAAGTGCCAGCACCTAGTCGAAAATGAATCCATAACTTAAAACTGCCTAAGCAAGGGTGGCTGGATTGACCCCGCACTCCCTGCCTCATGCTTTTGGTTGAATCACTAATACCCTTTTCCCCTGATACTAGAATGAAACTGATCGCGTTCAGGGAGGAATCACTGTGCTATCGAAAGGCTTTGAAGTTGAGATTTACACCAGCACCCCTGAGGGCGATGCCGTTGGGCTTTCTGACAAAATTGTGGCGGCGTTAGATGGGTTTGTGCGGGAACCTGATAGTCGCAATGTGGAATACACCACACCTCCCTGCCATCGCTATGAGCGGCTACTGTGCGACCTGTTGCAGCCTCGGTTTAAGCTCCGCAACTATTTGAAACAATTGGGAGATTACACGCTGCTGCCGGGTAGTACGTTGGCATTAGGTGGGAGCGATCGCTTCTTGCGCTCCGACCCCGGCAATCCCTATCACACCTATATTGAGCAGACCTACGGCACCAAGGTTGTCACCGCCAGTATTCACATCAACATTGGCATCTCTAACTTGGAAACGCTGATGCGCGCCTGCCGATTGGTGCGAGTAGAAGCACCCCTAATTCTGGCTCTGACTGCCTCATCGCCGTTTTTGAATGGAGCCGCAACGGGCTATCACTCCACTCGCTGGAGCCTGTTTCCTAAAACCCCCGCCCATGTGCCGCTGTTTGAAAGTCACGCCCACTTTATCCGCTGGACGGAACAGCAGTTAGCCGCAGGCACAATGCAAAACGTGCGCCACCTCTGGAGTTCAGTCCGCCCCAATGGCGATCGCCGCCCCTACAACCTCAATCGGGTAGAACTACGAATCTGTGATCTAGTAGTAGATCCGCTTTCCCTACTGGCGATTACCGCACTGCTGGAAGCGCGATTGTTGCAGGCGATCGCCCATCCCGGTCTTGATCCCTTACAAATGAGTCAACTTTCCAGCGACGATCTAGTTGCCCTCACTGATGCTAACGAGCTAGCCGCTGGCAAGCTCAGCCTAGATGCTGAACTACGCCATTGGCAAGATGGTCGCCCAATTATTGCTAAGGATTGGATTGAACAGCTTTACCAAGAAGTATGGGACACTGCCAAAAAACAAGGCTTTAGCTGCTTTTTGTCACCCTTGAAGAAGATTTTACGAGACGGCAACGAGGCTCAGCGATGGTTAAAAGCGCATGAACAGGGAATGCCTGTGCGCCAAGTCATGCAGCAAGCAATTCGAGATACTGCCGCAATGGAATTGGCACTAGAAGAAGAGTTGTGCGGGGTGTTAGTAGCCTAAGAAAATGGCGAATGGCGAATGGCGAATGGCTTTCGCGTAGCGTTGACCTAGGAGATATGACGAATGGACGCGACGTGTAAATATCTGTAACAGACTGAGTGGCGAGTGTTGTGGCGACTGTTGCGCCATGAGTTTGATCCGAAAAATCGCTCTCAACTGCTCGTGCGATCGCCCATCTCCGGAAATCAACCCTAGAGCTAGAGATGTTACCTTGAATAAGGTTGACTCTGAGGACTTCATGTCTGCATCTCCTTTCGCTGCCGAACGCCTGCTGTTTGACTCTACGCCTCCAACGGCTGACGCAATTCCCACCATATTTGCGTTTCCAAATGAATACAGCGTCGGCATTACCAGTTTGGGCTATCAGGTGGTGTGGGCAACTTTGGCAACACGGAGCGATGTGCAAGTCAGCCGCTTATTTACAGATGCGCAAGAACCGTTACCGTCTCAACCAGAACTGCTGGGTTTTTCCCTTTCCTGGGAGCTGGATTATGTAAATGTGTTGAACTTACTGGAATCGTTGCACGTTCCAGTTCGGGCGGCAAACCGAGAAGATGCTCATCCGCTTGTGTTTGGCGGCGGTCCAGTATTAACTGCCAACCCAGAACCCTTTGCGGATTTTTTTGATGTGATTTTGCTGGGCGACGGCGAATTGCTGCTGGGAGAATTTATTGACGCATATCAAGCTGTGCGAACGTGCGATCGCGGAACCCAACTGCGGCACTTGGCTCAAGTTCCAGGCATCTACATTCCTAGCTTGTACGAAGCCACCTATGACGGGAAAGATGGTTGGATACAGGCGATCGCGCCGATCGATGCCAGCATTCCTGCCCAAATTGCGAAGCAAACCTATCGCGGAAACACGCTCTCCGCCTCAACCGTAGTTACCGAGAAAGCCGCTTGGGAAAACATCTTCATGGTGGAAGTGGTGCGGAGTTGCCCGGAAATGTGTCGTTTTTGCCTTGCCAGCTATTTGACCCTGCCGTTCCGAGTGGCAAGTTTAGAAGAGTCACTGATTCCGGCGATTGCCCGTGGTTTGCAAGTCACCGATCGCCTCGGCTTGCTGGGTGCTTCTATTACTCAACATCCTGAGTTTGAAACGCTGCTGGATTACCTGAATCGTCCAGATTACGATCAGGTTCGCATCAGTTTTTCATCGGTTCGCACCAACACTCTGACGGCAAAACTAGCGCAAACATTGGTCAAACATGACAGCCGCTCCGTGACGATCGCGGTTGAAAGTGGCTCCGAGCGAGTGCGCCAAATTGTCAATAAAAAGCTGACCAATGACGAAATTATTCAGGCGGCGATCAACGCAAAAGCAGGTGGACTCAGCAGCTTGAAGCTTTACGGCATGGCGGGCATTCCTGGTGAAGAAATGACAGACCTAGAGCAAACCGCTGAGATGATGAAAGCGATCAAGAAAGCGGCTCCCGGCTTACGGCTAACGTTTGGTTGTAGCACCTTTGTTCCCAAAGCCCACACCCCGTTTCAGTGGTGTGGCGTAAATCGTCAGGCAGAAAAACGACTGCAATTCTTGCAAAAGCAGTTACGATCGCAAGGCATTGACTTTCGCCCTGAAAGCTATAACTGGTCAGTGATTCAAGCTTTGCTGTCGCGGGGCGATCGCCGCCTCTCCACCCTGTTGGAGTTAACCCGCCACTATGGCGATTCCCTAGGCAGCTATCGACGAGCATTTAAGGAACTGCGCGGCACGTTGCCCCCCATGGAACAATACGTGCATGAAAATTGGCAGCTTGATCAAGTGCTTCCTTGGAGCCATTTACAAGGTCCTTTGCCCCACGCGACGCTGCAAAAACACTGGGCGATAGCGCAAGCGCTGACTTGTCAGTTCGCCACTGATCAATTTAATGAATTACCACCCGCTAACGAATTGTTAAAAGCGGTTTCATGACACTATTAGCTTTTCAAAAGCGTGTCACAATACACACGTTGGGCTTAAATGAGTACGTTATTCTTGACTAGGAAGTAGAAAAAGGGTGATATCGTCTAAATTTAATGTTTGCTACCCGCTAATCGCTCTTCCCAAAGGTTTCTATGGATTCTGACTCATCCCCCTTATTTGATTTATCCACTATGAAAAATTCTCAAGATCTGCTCAATTTGCCAGGAGATTCTGAAGTTTGGAAAAGCTTGAAGCAGGCAATTTCTTCTAGCTCTGGGTTTCAAAGTTGGCAGCTAGAGCGTAATACTGACACCCAATTGAGCAGCTTAGGGCTAGATACTTTGGTACGCCGCTACCTGCGGGAAACCCTGGAGACCTTAGCCTATTAGTTACTTAGAAGGTCTTATCTTCAATGTGCAAACTTTTTCTGATGTGTGAAAAAGTCATCGCTGCAGAGCATATATAAAACCTAAAAAAGTTCCAGTGAAGCATTTGAATAGGAGCTTTATCTGACGTTGCTGAATCTGGCAATGGAAATTCGTAGGAGCAATTCTCAGGGTACGTACAAGACCTATCCCTACAGTCAAAAATCATCCTTGCATTTAGCAATGCCCATCGTCTCTTGTTGCAGCAATGAATCGCATCCCGCCTGAGCACTGAATCCATATTTTTTGATTTTGATATGTCTGTTTGGGAAATTGATTTTTATCGTCGTCCACTTCAAGATGAGGACGGAAATCCATTGTGGGAGTTGCTAATTTGCGATCGCGAAAACACCCTTAAGCATCTGGCTTCTTGCGCTCAGTCAGAAGCAACAGCAGACTGGCTAAAGCAGCAACTCCAGAAGCTTTTAGCAGACGGGCAACCTAAGCCAGAACGAATTTGCGTTTTTCGCCCTCAATCTTTTTCCTTGCTAGAAATTGCTACCCAGTCTTTAGGAATTAGACTGGAACCCACGCGCCACACACCCACGTTAAAGCGTTGCCTAGAGGAGAGATCGCTGCTTTATCCTACCTACCCTAACCATATAGGGCAGCCCTACGAGCCAGTCACACTAGATAAACCGCCGCCCATGCCCATTTCTGAAAACCTCTTGGGCATCCAATGGCGGTTTGCGTCCTTACCTGCGGGTGATTTGATTGCTGCATTTTCAGATCGCTTGATCCCTATTCTCACTATGCCTCGTGAGTTCTTGCCGTTGAATTTAGGGTTAGCATCCACTGTATTAATTTCAGGGGTGGTAATCGACGGGGGACGGCGTTCTATGCATTTAGCCCGCTGGTTAGAAAAGGTTTGTCCGGTTTCGTTGAGCTACATATCAGGCTCACCTGACGGCTTAATTTTAGAAGCAGGTTTGGTCGATCGCTGGGTGATGGCAACCTTTAATGATGCAGAAATGGCGATCGCGGCGCAAACCTACGAAGTGAGGAAGCAGTTAGGAAAAGGACTTCATTTTTTGCTGATTCAACCCGATGATTCGGGCATGACTTACACCGCACTTTGGCTGTTGAAACAAGAATCAAGCCAAAACTAAATTAATCTCGAATGTCAGATTATTAAGAGTGAACGCCGATTAAAGAACATCAGGGGATGAATGGTAGTTCCTATTTTCACTCCGCACCTCGAACTTCGCCGCTTATGTTCACATTGGCAGTTCTCTAAACAAGATTTCTGGTTCCTCTAAAGCAGAGTAGTCCATGAATCCTTCTTGACAAGATTTTGAACTGGTAAATCGGGCGAGGACTTCAGGATGAATTGGTTCAATAGTACGACTGGTTTGGCTGATAAAAAAGTTGAACTCAAAACTGCCTAACCGGATGCGATCGCCATCTTTTAGCAATTGCCGCTGTCGAATGCGATCGCCATTCAAAAATGAGCCGTTCATGCTGTTTAGATCAACTAGGTTAAACCCTTCTTGCAAAACAAACATAATGACGGCATGACGACGAGATAATAAGCGATCGCGCAAGGGCAAAGCGGCTCCTCGATTTCGTCCAACAGTCCACACCATTTGAGGTTGAAACAACGTGATTGATCCACCCAGCAAATTAGTGATCAAATAAGATTGTTGTCCCTGCACAACTCCTTGAATGTAATGCTTTAACGGCATTTCAGTAGACATGCCCAAACTTCCAGAGTTTTGACCGCTGGGAGTTTGCTCTAACTCAATCATCAGTGTTTGAGCTTTTGCAAATGCAACCTCTTCCCCTTCTCCATCTATCGCTTGAGGCAAAGAACTCAGCTCAAAAGTTTTTGGAAAAATAACCTGAGAAGCTTCTACTATCGATTGCTCAGATGCCTTATGTATAAGACCTTCATTTAAGTGCGGCTCAGGACTCATTCAGTATTCCCCAGACATTACACAGTTTCTTAAGACAAACTTTCAGGTGACGAAGCGGTGCAAAGCATTACAGACTAAATCGGTCTAAATCGGTGCTACCCAGTTGATTCCATCCGGCTTTAGCATCAAAGGGTTGTAGCATCTCGAATAATTGCTGCATTCCTAGATTTTAACCTTGAGTGAAGCTGGCTATGTTAAGCTGCAACTCTCCAGATGGCAGCTTTGCTTTTTAAGATATCTTTTCTAAATAGTGAGTTTGTATTTTTACAAAGGCCTAAATTGCAAGTGGTGTATTACTTGTCTAGAGTTCCCTGAAAGTAACCTCACATAACAGCTATTTTAATTTAAGACAGCCTTCTAAAAAGCTTCTTCTATGAGGTAAGCAACATTACGGATACTGAAGAATCGCTCAATAGCTTGGGCGTTACTGCGGTAAAAATACTCCAATCAATTTCAAATTAAGCATTCAGAGAAAATTGTCGCCGACCCTACGACAAACAACCTATATCTCCCATCCCTTGCTTCGCACCTCCTTTGGTCTACTCCCAAACTTTGGAGAAAGCGATCGCTGCAAATCTACAGGGCACATACAAGACCCGTAAGCGAAGTAATAAAACGTGGGTTTAGTTGAAGACAGTGAAGATAGAAGCTCTTCCAGATCGTTGGAATGCTGACTCATCCCACGTTTGAGATAGTAGAATAATGTAGATAAATGCTAGACAGAGGGGGCAAATCGCTTGCGAAGCGATTCTGCCCGCCGTTTTGCGGTGGAGTTCTCCGGTTCCAAGATCAGAACCTGTTCGTAGGCTTCAAGTGCTTGCGTCGTCAACTGCTTACGCTCATAAGCATGACCAATGTTGTTGAGAGCAGTTACATAATTAGGATTTGCTTTGAGAGAGTCCTTGTACTGCCGAATTGCCAAGTCATATTGCTCTTGGGAAAAGTAGGCAAACCCAAGAGCGTTATAAATCAGCGCATTCTCTTCGATAGAAATATCGTCTTCCTTCAAAGCTTTTTTGAACTGGACGATCGCTTGAGCATAAATTCGCTTCGTCAAATAAATACTACCCAGTTCAAAATACTCTTGGGCTGTTCCTTTCTCTTTCGTCAGTTTGCTTTGCAACCGCTCCAAGGAACCTTCAATCTTACGAGTCTGCAAAATTTGGCGAAGGACTGCCCACCCTGCCGCCACCAAAATCGCTAGCAGCAAACCGATATAAAGAATAGGAAGATCAGTATTCATATTGGATTCTTAAGTTCACCGAGCAAAAATTTAAATAATCTCGTTATGCATATCCAAAAGTATCTTAAAACAAGAGAAGAGCCATGAGGCATTGCTACCGAATCGGCAAGCCCCAATATTTCGCCCGTTCTTCAAGCCAGCCGCTATTTCGTAGACGAGTTAAGATTTGATCAATTTGTTCTTTTAACTCATTATATTGCTGCCCCTTGGGTAAAACGATCGCAAGCAACTCTGAGGAAAGGGCAGGTAGAATTACTCGATATTCAGGAAACTCCTGCGACCAGCCGCTGAGAATACTAACATCGGCTGCAAACGCGATCGCCTCACCCCGATCCAACACCGCTTTAGCAGCATCATAAGAGTCAACCCCCACCAAATTCACCCTAGGCAATTGACTACGAAGCGCTTCTATCGCGGTGGAGCCATTGATGACCGCAACCATTTTTCCGGTCAAATCAGTGGGTTTCTGAATGATAGAAGACTTAGTAATAATTGCCGTGCCATCGGTATAGTAGGGCAAGCTAAAGCTGAGGATGCGGAGACGGGATGGAGTTAACGTGACATGGGCGATCGCAATATCAACCTTCCCATTCATCACCAACGAAAATCTATCCTGATTAGTCACAGGCTTTAGTTCCACAGCGTCCGATCGCCCCAGCAGTTCTTGAGCTAACCGCTGAGCCAAGTCGATCTCCAATCCTTGAAGTTGTCCATTGGCACTCCGAAATCCCAAAGGTCGCACAGTTTCTTTGACTGCCACAATCAAACGCCCCCGCTTTTTGATTGCTGGTAGGTCACCAGCGATCGCAGGCAGGGGCGAGAAGGCTAGAGAAAGACTGACACCAAGACCAAGAGCGATACCCACTAGAATTGGCAACTTCATTAATGGTGTAAGAGAATAAAAACCGCTAAGCAGCTTTCTTCGCGGCAAATTGGCTAGCAATTTCCATTACCTTAGTAAAACCAGCAGGATCAAGAATTGCCATTTGTGACAGCATCTTGCGGTTAATTTGCACATCTGCCTTTTTTAAATTACCAATTAGTTGACTGTAGCTCATGCCATGAAGACGAGCCGCCGCATTAATCCGGGTAATCCACAGACGACGAAAATCGCGCTTGCGCTTACGGCGATCGCGATAAGCATTCCGTAGTGCCTTCATTACCTGCTGGTTCGCTATTCTAAATAGCTTGGAATGGGACCCGCGAAATCCCTTTGCCATCTTCAAAATCTTTTTGCGGCGCTTTCGTGCTACATTACCGCGCTTTACCCGTGCCATAGTGATCTATCCTTTAAACCGTCTTCTTATCTATTTGATTTCTTTACAAAAGTCTTTAGCAGAGAGCCTCAATGACTACCATTAGGTTAATGCAGTCTTTCTAAAGACTCCACATAACTCAAGCGGCAAGCTTCCTCGCTTTACAGATAGGGAAGCATCAAATGCACAGTGTCCGTATCGCGATCGTTCGCCACTGCCAACCCTGCAAGGCGGCGGCGGCGTGAAGCGCTCTTGTGCTCTAGTAAGTGTTTTCTGGAAGAGCGGCGATGCACAATCTTGCCAGATCCAGTGGCTCTCAGGCGTTTCGCAGCAGCTTTGCGGGTCTTTAGCTTGGGCATGGGGTCTACTTTGGAAAAAATCAACACAGCTTACTATACTACTACTTGTTTTTTATAAAGAGCAAGCCTACTCCTAGAGTTTTTCCAATAAATCATCTGCACCTTAAGAACATTAGGTTACACTGAAGTGTGAAACTGCGAGTCCTTCGCGGAACTTCTAGTTTTTAGAACGTAGTGCATCTTGGAGGTGGGTTTAAGCCCACTTTTTTTGTTTTTATCTAGTGTCCATGACTCATCCACTTATTCCGCACATTCTTGAACTCGCTAACCCGGTGGCTGCATCTCTAGGCTTGGAAATTGTTGGGGCTATTTTTCGGACGAATCAAAGTCCTCCAGTTTTACGAGTTGATATTCGCAATATAAAAGCCGACACAGGTTTAGACGACTGTGAGCGCATGAGCCGAGCATTGGAGGCAGTATTAGATGAATCTGAAATTGTTCCTGATGCCTATGCGTTGGAGGTATCTAGCCCCGGTATTTCTCGTTTACTCAGTACAGATCGAGAATTTATTTCGTTTAAAGGTTTTACTGTAGCCGTTAGCGCTTCTGAGCTTTACGCTGGGCATAAAGAATGGACGGGACGGTTGATTCGGCGAGATCAAGAAGCGGTTCACCTGACCCAAAAAGGACGGGCGATCGCGATTCCCTGTCATTTAATCACCAAAGTCCAAATTGTTGAGCCTGCTTAAGCTTTTAATTTTCATTTATTTTTTCCTCACTTCATTGCCACCACCACGGAGATTTTGTTATGTCAATGGTCGCCCTACCCGGACTGCGAGAAATGATTGAAGGCATCAGCCGAGAACGGAATTTGCCAAAAGTCGCCGTTCAAGCTGCTCTGCGCGAAGCATTGGTTAAAGGGTATGAGCGCTATCGTCGAACTCAACGGCTAGATGGCAACAATTTTGATGAAGACTATTTTGTTAATTTTGAGGTCGAATTAGACATTGAAGAAGAAGGTTTCCGGGTTTTGGCTGCGAAAACTATTGTGGAAGAAGTAGAGAATCCAGATCACCAAATTGCTTTGCAAGAAGTGCTTGAGGTGGCGGCTGAAGCGCAAACCGGCGATACGGTGGTGTTGGATGTGACCCCAGAACAGGGCGACTTTGGACGGATGGCTGCGATTCAAACGAAGCAGGTTCTCGCGCAAAAATTACGGGATCAACAGCGAAAGCTGGTGCAAGAGGAGTTTCAAGACTTGGAAGACACCGTGTTGCAGGCGCGAGTCCTGCGATTTGAACGGCAGTCGGTGATTATGGCGGTTTTGAGCGGTTTTGGGCAAGTTGAAGTTGAAGCCGAATTGCCAAAACGGGAGCAGTTGCCGAATGATAATTATCGAGCCAATGCAACATTTAAGGTCTACCTAAAGCGGGTGTCGGAAGGGTCTCATCGGGGACCGCAGTTGATGGTTTCGAGATCGGATGCCGGACTGGTTGTGTACTTGTTTGCGAACGAAGTGCCGGAGATTGAGGAGGAAATTGTCCGGATTGTTGCGGTGGCACGAGAGGCAAATCCTCCTTCACGCTCAGTCGGTCCTCGTACCAAGATTGCAGTTGATACCTTAGAGCGAGATGTAGATCCGGTGGGTGCTTGCATCGGCGCTAGGGGATCTCGCATTCAGGTGGTGGTCAATGAACTGCGGGGTGAAAAAATTGATGTGATTCGGTGGTCGCCCGATCCATCTACGTACATTGCCAATGCACTCAGTCCGGCAAGAGTGGATGAGGTTCGGCTAATGGATCCGGAAGGGCGGCAAACCCATGTTTTGGTTGCAGAGGATCAGCTTAGTTTGGCGATCGGTAAGGAAGGTCAAAACGTCCGATTGGCGGCTCGATTGACGGGCTGGAAAATTGATATTAAGGATTCTGCCAAATACGATTACGAAATAGAGGATCGGAAAATATCAGAGGTGTTGAATAGTCGCGAACCTGTTCAATATGATCAAGACTATGAGGATCAAGACTATGAAGATGAGGAAGTATATGAGTCAGCAACCGAGACTCCTGTTGCCGACTCTAGCGAACCTGTAGAGCGGAATGATCTACAGGAAATAGAGACTGAAATAAAGTGACCCAAGAGACTTTATTTCAATCAGAAAATTAATTCAGACGATTGGAGCAATATGAGGTTTGACGATGAAGCCCAATTATCGCAAATGTGTTGCCTGCCGAAAAGTCGCTCTCAAAGCAGATTTTTGGCGAATTGTCAGGGTGTATCCCTCGCAACAAGTGCATTTGGATGAAGGAATGGGTCGCTCTGCTTATCTATGTCCTCAAATAGAATGCCTTAAAGCAGCACGAAAAAAAAATCGACTAGGGAAGGCGCTGAAATCAGCCGTATCTGATTCTTTGTATGAAGACTTAGAACAGCGTTTTTTAGAGCAAGAGCTAAAAATGTAATCAGGCGATCGCTCGCTAAGAATTACTAAGAGACGCTAAAGGGTATGGCAAAACCATCTACTCAGGCAGCTAGGTTAGAATGTTTCTTACAGTAGCGTCATCTAAGGTGGTTGATTTTAGACGTAGCAAAGGCGAATGATGTAGATTAGTGTGACGAAGTTGACAAATTTATTTAATTTGAATTTAGCTTAATTTGAATTTAGCTTAATTTGAATTTACAAGTGTGGGTTGAGAGTTTAGTGGACTATGAGACGGCAAATGGGCGATCGCACGGGGTTTAGAATTATGACAGAATTTTGTGCAGTCTGAAGTCATTTCTACTTCTCAAGATTTGTGCAAAATTAGAGCAGGGATGATTACAAAATTGAAAACAACTCTAGAATTGCAAAGCAGGGTTTTTCTGGAGCAATCTTGTTTTCTCTGCTGGTTGAACTAGAGACATTAGAAGACTTAGAATTAAAGAGGGTTAGGGTTTGGATTGACTGTCGTTTTACTTGGAACGGTGACAACTATGTGAGAACTGGATAGGTAGGAAGAGGAAACTGGATGAATAGCGGAAAAGTCAGAATTTACGAGATTTCACGGGAATTAAATTTGGATAACAAAGATATATTGGCGATCTGTGAGCAACTAAGCATTTCGGTTAAAAGTCATAGCAGTACGATTACGGACTCCGAAAGTGAGAGAATTCGTATAGCAGCTGAAAAATACACTGCTACTCATTCATCCTCTGTTAAACCAGTGAAACGACCATCAACTAACTCATCGGCAGCAGAACCAAAACAACGAGTGTCTGTGCCAGTGCAAAAAAAACAGCAGATTGTAGCAATCAAATCTGTTACGCGATCGCCTAATGTTGAACCTCTTGTTCCTCCTACCTATATACCTCCGTCGGTAGAAACGGGATCGCTAGCACAACCCCAAGTATCGCCAAAACCAGTTGAGTTAGGTCGTCCAGAGCGATCAGTTAATTCAGTTGATTCAAATGAGGTACTAATCAAGCCATCGGCAAAAGCAGAGACCCCTAGCTCCTTTGATACTGAAGTTAAGGAAACTGAAGTCAAAGAATTGCCAGCCTCTCAACCGATTAATCCACCTCCAGCAGCGCCAGAAGAGGACGCTGCTACTCTAGCCTCGCCGCCACCGCGCCCTGAACCCACCACGCCGACTACTCTCAGGAGCAGCCTAGTTCCAAATACATCTAGTCGCCCAATTTTGAAGAGAGTTCGCACTGAAGAGCCTACCTCAGCACCGGGGTCGGCGAACGGGGCAGTTCGGCAGCCCAGCACTGAAGTGCGCTCAGTCAAGCCACCTACAAAACCCTCATCACCCTCAGCGCCCGGTGTCAAGCCAATGATGCCTGCTCGACAGCCTGCGGGTAGAGCCGTAGAGGGCAAACCTGTTCCCCGTCCCCAGCAGCAAACGATTGTAGAACTGCGGCGACCCAAACCCGTTCGTCCTGATGGAGATGCCACTTCTACAGAGGGCAGAATGCCCGGAGCGATGGATGATTTAGTTCGTCCTGAACTGCGGGTTAATCGTCCTACTCGAACTCCTGCAATGGGCGAGGCAGCAGTAGCGGTTGATCCATCATCGCCGCCTAAACCAGCACTGCCCCGCACAGTCAAAAAAGGCAAAGACTGGCAAGATGGTGAAGATGAAGAATCGCAGCTAAAATCTCCTAAAGTTGGCACCAAAGCCAAACGGAGAACTCAACCTGATTTGGATGCGGAAGAGGAAGATCTCGATACGCTTCTCGAAGGCGAGGAAGGCGAAGATGGAAATGGTAGTAAGGTGAGTCTGTCTTTGGTGCGCCCTGCTAAGCCTAAGGGGATGCGCCAAGCTCCTACTAGACCGCCGATCGCAATCACTCAAAAGCCCAAAAAAGGTGGATCTGGATCTCGCGATCGCCGCGATCGCCGGGAAGAAGTTAAGGTTGAAAAACCAACCAACATCACGCTTTTGGGCAGTTTGACGGTTCAGGAACTTGCTGCCAAAATGGAAACCCCTGAAACCGATATCATTAGAGCCTTGTTTATGAAAGGCATCATGGCAACCGTAACCCAAACCTTGGATGTAGAAACAGCCACGATGGTTGCCCTAGAACTAGGTGTAGAAGCGGAAATAGGGGTGCGGCAGGCTGCGGCTACCAAAGTGACCGAAATGTTAGACATCGGTGATTTGGAAAGCCTGCAGCGCCGTCCTCCGGTTGTTACCATCATGGGTCATGTAGACCACGGTAAAACATCTTTACTCGACTCCATTCGCAAAACAAAAGTGGCTCAGGGCGAGGCAGGCGGCATTACTCAACACATCGGTGCCTATCACGTCGATGTAGAACACAATGGCGAAATGCAAAAGGTTGTTTTCCTAGATACACCGGGTCACGAAGCCTTTACTGCAATGCGCGCACGGGGCGCACGAGTCACTGATGTTGCAATCCTAGTCGTTGCAGCAGATGATGGAGTTCAACCGCAAACAATTGAAGCGATTAGCCATGCGAAAGCAGCCGAAGTGCCGATTGTGATCGCCATCAACAAGATTGATAAGGAGGGCGCTCAACCCGAACGTGTCAAACAAGAACTGACAGAGTACGGATTGGTTCCAGAAGAATGGGGCGGCGATACCATCATGGTGCCGGTCAGTGCGCTCAATGGGGATAACCTCGATACCCTGCTGGAAATGATTCTGTTGGTCACTGAGATTGAGGAACTGTCTGCTAACCCCGATCGCGTTGCTAAAGGAACGGTGATTGAAGCTCACTTGGACAAAGCAAAAGGTCCAGTTGCGACACTCTTGGTTCAAAACGGCACTCTCCGAGTGGGTGATGTGTTAGTGGCAGGTTCATCCTTTGGTAAGGTTCGGGCAATGGTGGACGATCGCGGTCAGCGCGTGAAAGAGGCAGGTCCTTCCTTTGCGGTAGAAGTGTTGGGTCTTGCTGATGTGCCTGCGGCTGGGGATGAGTTCGACGTGTTTGCTGATGAGAAGGAAGCTCGTGCAGTCTCTTCTGATCGAAGCGACGAGCAGCGCCAGTCTCGTTTGTTGGCAGCCATGTCTTCTCGCCGGGTCAGCTTAAATACACTGTCGGCTCGCGCCCAAGAAGGAGAACTCAAAGAACTCAACTTGGTGTTGAAAGCGGACGTGCAGGGATCGGTGGAAGCCATTCTCAGTTCGCTCAAACAGTTGCCTCAAAATGAAGTTCAAGTCCGGGTGCTGTATGCTGCGCCAGGTGAAATTTCTGAAACAGATATTGACCTTGCTGCTGCCAGTTCTGCTGTGATCATTGGCTTTAACACCACTCTAGCAACGGGCGCACGGCAAGCCGCCGATCGCCTTGGAGTCGATGTCCGGGATTACAACATCATCTATAACTTGTTGGATGATGTCCAAGGAGCCATGGAAGGATTGCTTGATCCCGAACTTGTGGAAGAGCCTTTGGGTCAAGTGGAGGTAAGGGCTGTCTTCCCCGTTGGACGGGGGCAGGTGGCAGGCTGCTATGTTCAATCTGGGAAGATTGTGCGGAACTGCAAAGTTCGGATTCGTCGCAATAACAATGTCATTTTTGAGGGCAGTCTCGATTCATTGAAACGCATGAAGGAAGACGTGAAGGAAGTGAATACTGCGTTTGAATGCGGTATTGGAATTGATAACTTCAACTCTTGGGAGATGAGCGACATCATTGAGGCATATCGCATGATCTCAAAACGCCGCACACTGGCTAAGTAAGGCACATTGGCTAAGTAAGATTGGTTTTGATAGTTCGTCAGAAAGCCAGGAATCGCAAAGCTCTTAAACTTCGATTCCTGGCTTCTTTAGTTTTTTCTCTTATTCTCTACCCGGGCGATTTCCTTGACACTTTCCTCAGCTTCAACCCAACCGATTCTGGTTTTGGTGGATGGGCACTCTCTTGCTTTCCGCTCATATTACGCTCATGCTAAAGGGCGAGAAGGCGGACTGCGAACAAAAAGTGGCATTCCAACGAGCGTGTCGTTCGGTTTTTTGAAGGCGCTGTTAGAGGTGATGGAAACGGAAAAGCCGCAGTATGTGGCGATCGCCTTTGATGTCGCAGACAAAACCTTTCGCCATGATCAAGATGACACTTACAAAGCAGGTAGACCCGATGCGCCGGAAAACTTTTTGCCCGATTTAGAAAATCTGCAAGAACTATTGGCCGCCCTCAAACTCCCGGTGTTGACGGCTCCTGGCTATGAAGCCGATGATATCATCGGCACGCTAACCCGACGGGCAACGGCTGAGGGAATGCGGGTGAAAATTTTGAGCGGCGATCGCGACCTGTTTCAACTGGTTAACCCCGAAGACAGTACCACCGTGCTTTACATGAGTACCAGCTACGGTAAAGGCATTCCTTCGCTGCAAGAATTCGGTTCTGAAGAGGTTAAAACAAAACTGGGTGTTTTGCCGGGTCAGGTGGTAGATTTCAAAGCGCTCTGCGGCGATACATCCGACAATATTCCTGGGGTGCGCGGCATTGGTGAAAAAACAGCGGTTCAACTTCTGAAAGAATATGGTTCGCTCCACGGCGTTTATGCCGCGATCGATCAGATCAAAGAAGCGACCCGCAAAAAGCTAGAAGAGGGGCGCGACAGTGCGCTGCACTCCCAATATCTAGCTCAGATTCACCTAGATGTGCCGATTGACATTGAGCTAGAGGCGTGTCAACTGCAAGAACTTGACGACGCTGCTGTTTTGCCCATATTAGAAAAGCTGGAGTTTCGTACCTTCCTCAGCAAAATTCAAAAGTTGCATCGCCAATTTAGCGGCGAAACTGAGGAAGTGTTGGGAACTGAGGAAGCGGCGATCGCTGCCGAACCACTCAAAGCCCTTAGCAACACTAGCTTTGATGGTGGGAGTGACATTTGGTTTTATAGTGCAGCAGAAACCGATGCGGCGACTCCCATCGCATCCATCATCCTGCAACCACAGGTGATTGACACGCCCGAAAAGTTGGATGAACTGGTAGAGATCTTGGAGGTTCGCAATCAGCCGGATTTATTGACCAGTTGGGATACTGAAACCACTGCCTTAGAGCCTCGTGACTCTGAACTGGTAGGGATTGGCATCGGGTGGGGTGAGAAAATCTCGGATGTGGCATACATTCCCCTAAATCATGCGATCGGCACTAATTTAGATAAAACACTGGTACTAGAAACGCTGCGTCCGATTTTGGAAAGTCCTGATTATCCTAAAGCCCTGCAAAATGCCAAGTTCGATCGCCTCGCTTTTCGACAGCAGGGCATTGATCTCGCGGGTGTGGCGTTTGACACCATGCTTGCAAGCTACGTAATCAATCCAGAGCAAGCGCACAACTTGTCTAGCTTGACGCTGACTCATTTGGGGCTGACGACTACCAGCTACACCGACCTGGTCCCCAAAGGCAAAACTATTGCTAATATCAGCATCCCAGTCGTTGCCCAATATTGCGGCATGGATGCCCACACTGTTTTTCGGCTGGTGCCCATTTTGCGATCGCTCCTAGCAGCCAGCCCGGCGCTCTATCGGCTATTCACAGACATAGAAGTGCCTGTGGAACCTGTGCTAGCCGAAATGGAATGGCTAGGAGTTCGTATCAATCAAGAGTATCTGCATGAATTTTCTAAGCAGTTAGAGCAAGATCTGGCAAGAATTGAGCTTCGCGCTTATGAAGCCGCTGGCAGCCACTTTAATCTGGGTTCGCCCAAACAACTAAGCGAATTGCTATTCGATACGCTTAGCCTAGATCGCCGCAAATCGCGCAAAACCAAAACAGGCTACTCGACCGATGCCGCGACCCTAGAAAAGCTGCTAGATGATCATCCTGTAATTGAAGCGATCGTCGAACATCGCACCTTATCGAAACTGAAGTCAACCTATGTAGATGCCTTGCCCGCGATCGCTCGCAAAGATACGCAGCGAGTTCACACCGATTTCAACCAGGCAATCACCGCTACCGGTCGCCTGTCCTCTTCAGCCCCTAACTTGCAAAATATCCCGATTCGCACTGCGTTTAGCCGTTTGATTCGGCAAGCGTTTATCCCAGAACCGGGCTGGCTAATGGTCTCTGCCGACTACTCTCAAATTGAACTCCGCATTTTGGCACACCTGAGCCAAGAACCCGTGCTGCTGGAAACCTATCAAAACAAGCAGGATATTCACACGCTGACCGCTCAGCTTTTATTTGAAAAAGCAGACATCACCTCAGATGAGCGGCGATTAGGCAAAATCATCAACTTTGGCGTGATTTACGGCATGGGTGCCCAACGATTTGCCCGCGAAGCAAAAGTCGATCGCAGAACTGCCCAAGAGTTTATCGATCGCTTCAACTCGCGCTATTCCAATGTGTTCAAGTATCTCCAGCGAATGCAGCAAGAAGCGATCGCCAACGGCTATGTCGAAACTATTCTGGGTCGGCGGCGTTATTTCAACTTTGGCAGCGAGAGTTTGCGGAGTCTGCGGGGCACCGATCCCAACGCGATCGATCTTAGCAAACTCAAACTGCGCGATCAGTACGATGCCCAAATGCTACGGGCTGCTGCTAACGCACCGATCCAGGGTTCCAGTGCCGACATCATCAAAATCGCTATGATTCGTCTGCACGAACTGTTGAAAGACCACGACGCAAATCTACTACTGCAAGTTCACGACGAACTCATTTTTGAGATGCGCCCCGAAGAGTGGGAAACCCTCCAGCCCAAAATCCAATCCATGATGGAATCTGCCGTCACTCTCTCCGTTCCGCTTGCCGTCGAGATTCATGCAGGCGACAATTGGATGGCTGCGAAGTAAGACTGGTTTGTCATTAGAACTGGTTTTGTGACTGAGATCCAAAAATGCTTGATTTCGTCAAAATTCCAGTTAGTGTAAAAAGTCTACAGCTTAAAAATTACTTTATTCCATAACCCTATGTCCGCCTTCGATAATCAATCGCTTCAAGCCATTCGTAGTGCTTTTTTAGATTTTATTGATGACCCGTTTTACACGGCTGAATCAAATAGTGTGCGCTATATTCCTGATGGATTGCTAATTATTGAAAAT